>CAZSXI010000073.1:0-8994 GCA_964611045.1 uncultured Cocleimonas sp.
GTTGAAATAAGGATGATTCATCTGGCTCCATCGCTATCAATGGCATGGTGTTTGCCGAAAATGCATCCATCACTTTTTGAGGTAATAACTCTTTATCTTGATTGTTTACAACTAAATCCACCCCTAGCCGAGCCGCAACATCTTCCTCTTCAAGAGTTGCATAACATCCGCTTACTACTAATTTTGACTGTGGGTTTTCTCGGTGCAATCGATTCATCAACTTACGTGATTTTTTGGTGGCTTCTGTCGTCACTGCACAAGTATTTAGCACAACAACATCGGCTTTATCTGCCTCTCGAACAATTTGATGCCCTTTTCTTGTAAACTGGCTCGACCATTGCTCTAATTCAGCCTCATTGAGGCGACAACCTAGCGCTTTCAAATGAATTTTCATCGGTAATGTTTTCCTAGAGCTTCTTACATCAACAAAAAAGCCATACTACCGAAAAATCAGCAGTATGGCTTTTATATATCTTTGCTGATATTAATACAAAACAGCAGCCGAGCGCAGCGAGACAATGTTGGAGCGATAGCGACGACTACCCGTAGGGCGAATGAAATGAGTAAAAAACAAGAGGGGTGGACAATATTATTGGATATTCTCAGGGAATAACGTGACTTCAGCACTTTCGCGCAGTGCTTTTAACATCGCTATACGTTCGCGTGAGCTCATAGTTTGAGTAAAACGACTTTGCAAGTCTGTATCTAATTTTGCATCACCATCTTTAACCTCATTCAAACCTATTAATACATAATCACCTTCTGGCAATATAACATTATCAAATACTTTCTTACCTTCTTGAGGCTTTTGCATGCTAAATAGCTTATTGACCAATACAGGAGATAGTTTTCTATCAGAACGTTTTATACCATCTGACTTTTCAAGTTTATCAACCGATCCACCAACCGATTCAACCGCAGTCCATTCACCCGATACTTGTATCGCCTTTAGCGCAGCTTCGCCTTTTTCGATCAAAAGCTTTCTTAATTTTTGATCCGTTAGACTTGCTTTAATCTCATCATTTACATCAGATTGAAGTTTTTGTTCTGGTAACTTATGCTCTTGCAAGCGAATAACTGCAACCGTTTCGCTATCAATTTCAATTAATTCTGAGTTTTTACCTAGCTTCAAAACATCTTCGCTAAATGCTGTTTGAAGAATCTTTGGTGAAGACAAGATGCCCTTATCAGCCGTTGGCGCAGTACTTCTTGTGATCCAGTCAGAGCTCTTAACTTTTAAGCCAACTGCATCTGCTGCTCCATCCAAGCTGCTTTCATTCTCAAATGCTAGTGTTTGAAGCTTATCTGAGTTATCCAAAAATAACTTTTCCGCCTCATCTCTGCGATATGTTTTTTCAATATCTGCTTTAACATCTTCAAAAGATTTCTGCTTTGACGCAATAATATCAAGCACTTTAATTATTTCAAAACCTGCCTCTGCTTTAACAACACTTGAAACACTACCTTTATCTAAAGAAAATGCTGATTTTTCAAAAAGTGGGCCCATATCACCTTGGACAATCAAACCAATCTCGCCTGATTTTTTTGATGCAATCGTATCATCTGAGTTGTTAGTAGCTAATTCTTCAAATGTTTTTGTGCCAGACTTTATTTGATCATAAAGTGCTTGTGCCTTATCTTGCGCAATTTTCTCTGCATCAACACCGTCTTCATCATTAATTTTCACTAAGATATGGGCTACTTTACGCTGTTCAGGGTCGATATATCTATCTGCATTTTCATCATAAACCCTACGAAGAATATCATCGTTCACTTCAACTGCTTTTGCTAGATCATCTTGCTGCAATAAAACATAGCTTAATTTTAATTTTTCAGCTGTTTTATAGATTGGCGAATTTTTATCGTAATGGGCCTTGATTTGCTCATCTGTTATTTTAATTTCTGAAACAAAGTCCGACTTTTTAAAGGTATAGGCTTCTATGCTTCTTGTTTGGTTTTGTAACTGCTGGTACCGCACAACTTTTGCTATTGGCAAGAAGGCTGTATTACTTATGCCATTAGAAAACTGCTGATTAGAAATTGAATTTCTTATATCCAATTCAAAATCGGATTTACTTCTACGCTGTGAGTTTAAAACACGTTCATAAGTTGCCGAATCAAATACGCCGTCTTTCTGAAAAGCAGGGATTTCTGAAATAGCGTCGTAAACTTCTTGGTTACTTGCTCTATAAGCTCCCGATGCAGCTTCTTGACGCAACAAAGTAGCGTTGACAATCTGCTCAAGTGCCTGCTCTTTAATTGTATTATCATTGAAATTTGGTGGTAATTTCCCACCAAACATTTGCATTAATCTTTGACGTTGTTGCAACACACTATTTTGCACTTGTTGGGCGGGAATTTCTTCACCATTAACAACAGCAGCAACTAATGATCCTCCCCCCCCTAAATAAGAGCCGATCCCAAATAAAGTAAATGGTATAGCGATAAATCCTACGATTGCGTAAGCAACCCAGCCCTTGGCTTTGTCATGAATATTTTGAAGCATAGTATCTCTTTCGATTTGGGAGTTTTATAATAATCGAATGGAAGCCCTTCCACTCTCAATAAGCGGTTTATAATACCTTATTTTTTATCAATACTCCAAGATGCGGAGCAATGTTACACACCATTTATTCCATCGGTTTTACAAAAATGGAATTTACAACAAAAAATCACCTGATCTGTAAATAATGAAATAGATTAAAAGCCTCAAATACTTTCTAGTGTTGACGAGTATCAATATCGATCATTGCACCCAGCTCTGCCAAAAATCGTACAGCTCTAGAACCAAAGCCAAATTCGGGGGCTGGATCATCCTCATCTACCGATAAGGTTAATACAACGCCAACTTTTGGCACTAAATTATAATTTTCAATCACTTGTATAATTTCATCTTTAACAGGCTCTAACAGTTTGACAAGTTCGTTAGTCATTTTAAAAATATCAACATCGTCGCCTGCCAAGGTGTCCATTGACATCTCCCATGAGCTAACCACAGGACTATCCATACCGGCATGGACACCTGCTCTATTTAAAGAAGTTGGCTTTAGCCCTAGCTGCGACGATAAAACCTCTGGGTCAAAATTATAGCCCGCTAGTAAAAAATACACTCTTGCTTCGTTAGATGCCAAAATATTTACTCCCTTGGAAATTTTTTTGATCTATATAATTGCTATTTAGCCATTCGTTGTAATATGTCATGCGCACTCGCTTGATGCTCTTTAGCAAGAACAAGATACTTTGCAAGACGAGTATTTTGAAAGTAATCCACAATACTAGCAAAATCAACCGTTGCCTTACGAGCAAACTCACTTTCATTAAGTTGCATAGCCAACATTAATCGAGCATCACCCAAATTAGCGGTTACCATAACCCAGCCTACTGGAGATTCTTTTGGCGTAACTACCTGTAGTGCTTTTTCATAGCATTCAACAGAATCTTTTAACATTTTGACATCTTGGCTGAGCTCAGCAAGAATACGTAATGAAACACCCATGTTATTTTGACATACTGCCCACTCTTGCGGGGAATCTTCGAGCGTCCTAAAAGTCAGTGCATTATTGAATGTGGCAACTGATTTTTCTAATGCCCGCTTACCTTGCGTACGCTCCCCTTGGACCATAAAAATCATTCCTAGGTTATTAAACGTCGAAGACCAATCAGAGGGGGCATCTTGACGGGTCCAAACCATCAATACTTTCTTATAAGCTTCTAACGATTCGTTTAACAACTTTACACCCGCTTCTTTTTCTTGCTGGGATTTAGCATGAAGTGCATTAGCGAGCTCATTATATTTTACCGCCCAATCCTGCGGTGACTGCTCTTGGCTACACTCCTCAAGGGAGGTTTTCAATCGATCAATCGTTTTTTGGTCAATTGGGTACTGATTCGAAAAGACCAGCTTACTAGCAAGATGGTTCTGCACAGATGACCACTCTACAGGTCGAGCTTTTTGATTGAGCTCAAAAAGCTCATTCTCAAATACCGCTATCGAATTTTCAGACATATATATTCCTTACTCATATTGCTAGGATTCGTTGGCATGCTCTCTAATAAATTAGTTATACGCTAAAAAGTGCTAATGAGCATTTTTTAGAATTTCCTCAACATCAGGGTCCGCACCAACATTCCCGCCTAGCGCAATCTCTTCATCTGTTGCATCACGAACCGTTAGTATCTCAAGTTTAAAAACAACCTCTCTACCACAGAGCGGATTATTCCCATCAATCGTTAACGTCTTATCATCAAATCTCGTCACTATGAAATTTTTAGGCTCACCTTTGTCATTTTCCATCGTTATGGTTAAACCGATTTCCCTATAGTCTTCAGGAACATTTTCTATACGGTCGGTAAATACTAATGACTCATCTCTTGGGCCATAAAGCAGATCACAATCAATAGGCACTTCAATAACATCTCCTACAGACTTTCCTGACAACTCGTCGGTTACCTCGCTAGATAGAACTGATTCAGTTCCATGCACGTAGCCAATGGGATACTCGATTGAAGTAAGCACTTCATCTGTTTTTTTATCGACTGTCCTGTATTTTAGCTCAACTAATTTGTTGTTTTGTATAACTTCTGGCATGCTCTTTGATCTCTATGAAATTAGATAACACTTAAAATAATGTGGCACCAAAAATCTTTGGCTCTTCTGATTCATAGCCTAATACCAAACGTCCTAGCCACTCACCATCTTTCTTTGCATTAGTTTGCTTGTAAAGAACCGTTACATGTTCTCCACGACGAATCATACCAAGATATTCCTTTTCTTTAGTTAAGTTTTTAGTCAACTCACTTTTAGCAAACTGCTTTCCTATCTCAACTTCATTTGCTGCAATCTTCATCGCATTAGAAAAGTTTTTTGTAAACATTCCATAGTTGCTATTATTTGAGTACTTAACAAGCTCATCCCACCATGGGTTAGCAATTTCTAATATTTCTTCATCTGTATTATCAATAATATTCATCTATTTTCTCCATCACATAAAACTGTTTGTCGTATGTGAAAATATTCATTTGCTTCGTTTATTTCTACAAAAAGGGCGGTCATTATAAAAGAATATGAGAGCTTTCACCCATTATTCTTTTATTGCCCCTAATAATTTATACAAATCCTTTATATAAAAAAGGCCAACAATAGCTTGTTGACCTTTTTCTCAAAAATAAAAACTAAATTACATTTTTATTTTTTCGCTGCAACCTTCTTCTTAGCAGGAGCTTTCTTCTTTGGCTTCTCATCTACGTCATCAACTAGATGATAAAGTGGAGCTTTCTCCATTGTGTATTCACCTGTAGCAGGGTCACGACGAGAAACTGTCAGTACATGCCAATTATCATCATCCAACTTCATCGCGTCACCACGGTAGTAGTAACCAGGCCAACGAGTTTCCTTACGGAATAATGTGTGCTGGAATACACTTTCAGAAGTAAGGAAACGATGCTTCAATTCCCATGCACGTAACAATTCGTGAATGTCTTCTGCAGCAATTTTTTCCAGGTCTTCTTCAAAGACCTTCATCTTCTTAAGACCAATTAAAAGAAGCTTTTCGTTGGTCATGTAGTTCACACCAAAACCAGCACAGTACTCATCCATCATTTTTTGCAGACGGTCAAGTCCTTGTCTTGGGTTGATGTAGTTAGGGTTAACTGAACCTGCAGTAATATCATTACGACCTACAGTATAAGTTTCCATTGGCTTATAAATAGTTTCTTTGAAATCAGCAATTTGCTTATCAGAAATTACTATCCCTTCACCTTTTCCGTCATCAATATACTGACAAGCTGCTTTCGCCGCTAAACGTCCTTCAGTAAATGAACCAGATGAGAATGCATGCGGCGTACCACCAACAGCATCACCAGCTCCAAACAGACCTGCAACCGTAGTCATACGATTGTAGCCCCAGAAGTACTCATCAGGAGACACATCTCTAGGACCCGAACACCACGCACCACAACCTGTTGCGTGAGAACCCATTACATATGGCTCAGAAGTAGTTAATTCTGGATTTTCATACTTTGGGTTAACGTCGGTAGCAGCCCAAAGAACCGCTTGACCGACAGTCATACCTAAAAAGTTGTGCCATCCAATCTCTTCAAGATGAGGATCTTGGAATGCTTCCATCGTTACCATGTGAATCGGGCCACGACCTGCTAGAACTTCGTTGATAAATGCATGGTTACGCAAACAAGTTGGTATTGGCTTATGAGAGAAATGTTGGTTCTCTGTGTCTAGGTATGCCTTTCCTACCATTTTCTCTAGAGCAGGGAACCACTTTGATTCATACTCTTCACCATTACAGTTTTGAGTGTATGTCTTAAGATGTAAGAAATATGCTCCAACAGGACCATAACCATCTTTAAAACGAGCCAAAACGATACGATTCTCCATTTGGGTCATCTTCGCACCAGCGCCGATCATAAGACCGTATGCCGAACCTGATGACCAAGGTGCGTACCAAACACGCCCCGCGCCTTCACCCACTGAACGTGGCTTAAAGATATTAGAAGCACCACCGGCACCAACAATCACTGTTTTCGACTTAAATACGTGGTAGTTACCAGTACGTACGTTAAAGCCTACAGCTCCACCTACACGATTATCGTCTTTTTCATCCATTAACAGATGAGTAACACAGATACGGTTGAATGTTTTGTCAGCCGATTTCTTAGCAGCTTCTGCAACGATTGGCTTATATGACTCACCGTGAATCATGATCTGCCATCGACCTTCACGTAAGTAAGACCCTGTTTCAAGGTTACGCATAATAGGTAGACCCCACTCTTCGAACTGGTGAACAGCCGAATCTACGTGACGCGCCATATCAAACGCTAGATCTTCACGAACCATACCCATCAAATCCATACGTGCATAACGAACGTGATCTTCTGGGTTATTCTCACCAAAGCGAGTACCCATGTAACAATTGATTGCGTATAAACCCTGTGCTACCGCTCCAGAGCGATCAATATTTGCTTTTTCAGCAATAACGATCTTTTTATTTTGACCCCAGTATCGTGCTTCCCAAGCAGCACCAGTACCACCAAGGCCTGCACCTGCAACTAGGACATCGATATTGTCTTCTATAATAGTTTTGTAAGCCATTAGTAGTAAACTCCTTCTTTCAATTTCTGACCATTTGATTCGAGCGTATGCAAGCTATCTTTACCATCTTTATCAAGCTGAATATATTTCGGCTCATTATATAATAAATGGCTGTCGCGCATCTCCTGAGAAGGAGCTGGCTCACTAGCAAGGTCAGGGTGATGCTTACCCCAAGGCTTAGTAGTGATAGGAGCCAATAGCTCCATATCTTTTTCACCGTTACGAAACTTGATGCGCCAGGCGATGATACCTTTTTCTTCATCACGGTCTACACGAACACTAGATCCAAGTGGTGCAAAGTCAGCATAACCACGTACATCAATCGCATTATGTGGGCAAGCCTTTACACAGGAGTAACACTCCCAGCACATATTTGGTTCAATATTATAAGCACGACGAGTTACTTTATCGATGTGCATGATGTCAGATGGGCAGATATCGACACAATGTCCACAACCATCACAACGAGTCATATATACAAAAGTAGGCATATTATTTCTCTCTTCTTATGTTAATTAGTTAATTAGTTACGTTACTTACTTAAAATTTAGTAATGACGTGGCTCTTCACGCTTAATACCAAGTCCCATATTAGGTGGGTTTTTACCCATGTATTCAGGGATATCTGGAAACTTTCTCTGCACTTCAGGATCCGTTAAATCGAAATCTCCAGGTAGGTTCTCTCGTGAACCATCAGCCTTAGTAACTCGCTTCTGATATGCAGCAGCAGGCTTAAAGAACATATGAGCAAATTTAGACCATAAAACTGTAGTAAATAAAATCGTGCTAGCAAGAATGAATAGAACTAAGAATAATCCATGACCACTCGTTAGAGACCAAAGCAATGCAAACGTAGACATTGCAAGTAGTGACACGATGAATAAATCAGAACGTCCTAGTTTGTACCATGGCTTTGCTTCAGCTGTTACATCTACACGAATAAAAAACCAGAACCAGTAACCACCAACCGCAAGACTTAGCGCACCTAGATGCCATAAGACAGGAATAATAACTGGCGTATCTGCATTAGCTGACGAGTAACCAAAAATCATGATTGCCGTGGTAGCCACAAACACGATGAAACCATACATAGTCATTAGGTGTGACATTCTACGTTTCTGATTAGAAAACTCCGAAGAAGTTAACACTTCACTAGTCAATGTTTTAACCATCAATGACTTTCTCTCTCCACCACTTACTTCACGAGTAGCATTCTTTGCTGCCTTTTCTGCATTTTCAAAAAAGTACTTTGCACTTTTTTTATGGAGCGTATCTATAATTGTTCCACCGACGACAAACAGAACCATTAAAATTACATAGGCCTGCATAATATCAGGGGAAATAGATGCCGAAAGCTCGGCAAAAGGATTAGTTGTAAACATTATTTGAAACTCCTAGTGATTGTTACTAACTTTTAAAAATGGTTATAAATCTACAGGGGGGGATTTGTACCATTCTACAGAGAATATTTCAATGTAATTCAATCCTCAACTTTATTAGCGTCTATAAAATTATTTTATGGTTTTGCTGAATTATGCTATAGATAATGAGCACTTTTCCTTAAAATAGAAATTCTCCTATACGTGAAATACAACTCACTTGATGCACTTTATCCACTCCAAAAAAAACACGTCATGAATTAAACAATCCCGCATACAACAAGCATAATAGCTCTATGTATTTGAAAAGGTGAGTTTATATTTTGACAAAAATCAAAACAGGCGCAGTTGATTCCACATGAGAATTAGCACGCAGAGTCTTTCGCTCATTAACGCAAGTTTAAAAAATATCCTAATATAAAATCTCCTTCGAAAACATCTCAATAAATATTTCTTTTCATTGTTTTGACTATCTGAGGTTTTACATTTACCAGTGTATCTCTTAATTTAT
>CAZSXI010000074.1:0-8903 GCA_964611045.1 uncultured Cocleimonas sp.
ATATTGCTATTAGTGGTGCTATATCAGTAGTGATAGGGTTTTTCAGGGTTGACTAGTTACCTTGCAGAAGAATATCCTCAGAAAAACCCTGATTTTCAAGAATTCGGCGTAAACGACGTAGAGCTTCCATTTGAATTTGTCTTACACGCTCTCGAGTTAGCCCTAATTCTTCACCAACTTGCGCTAATGTTGAATTATCATGTCCGTGCAGTCCAAAACGTCTTACAATGACTTCTTGTTGCTTTGGATCTAACTGGTGTAACCAACTTTCTACCGACTCGTGAACAGCTTCATCGTTAATGGCTTCATCTGGCTCTAATTCACTCTCTTCAGAGATGAAGTTGACCAGTGGGCTATTACCTTCTTTGCCTATTGTGATATCTAAAGAGCTAACTCGCTCCCCATAATTCAATAACTTCTGAAGCTTTTCTAAAGGTTTATCTAGGGCAAGAGCTACTTCTGCAATCGTTGGCTCTTCGCCGTAAAGCTGAGTAAGTTCACGAGATTTTCGGTAGTACTGATTGATTTCTTTGTTGATATGGATGGGTAAACGGATGGTGCGAGATTGGTTCATTAAGGCGCGTTCGATATTCTGCCTTATCCACCATGTTGCGTAAGTTGAAAAACGAAAGCCACGCTCGGGATCAAATTTTTCTACCGCATGAATCAACCCAAGATTGCCTTCTTCAATTAAATCAGGAAGCGCAAGACCTCTGTTCATATAGCGTCGTGATATTTTAACCACTAAGCGAAGATTGCACACTATCATCTTCTGTCGCCCTACTTCGTCGCCTTGGCGGGCTAAGCGTCCGTACTTTACTTCTTCTTCCGGGGTTAGCAGTGGCGAGAACTCAATTTCTTTGAGGTAGAGCTGAATGGCATCTAATTCTTTACGTGGGACTCTTGTTTTCTTCACCGAGCTTATAGGCGGTGTATTAACAGTTGGCTTTTTAGAGGTTTTTCCAAGGCTTGATCCTGTTTCTACAGAATCTATTGCACGTCTATTTGAAGCACTCTTCTCTTTCGAACTTGCGGGGGCAGTTTGTGGGGGCATAGATCACTCTCCAATAGTGTCTACATAACAAAAATGCACTGTGTTTTCTTTTATATGCTAGATAACGATAGATAACTACGAGCATATAAAAAGGGGTTACACGCTAACATCCTTGTTATTCGGTAGCAATGCTACCAACATCCAAAATAATCAGAAATCAAAGGGGACTGATTACTTGGCACTTTTTATGGCTATGCTGTTCATTTCCTTTAACTTTCAAAGTAATGATAATGCATGCTTATATCTCGACAGTACCATATTCAATCAGCTAACTTCTACCCCTTTTGGAATATATTTCAATATTTCTTATATCGCTATTGTAATAGCATGGTTGATAATAATATTAATTTTTTAGGGGTAATTAATTTCATTAATAATCATGTCTAATTTAGTACAACTAAATTAGAGTGAGTGGTAGCATCCATCTATGAAAAATATTTTATTAAACTTTGTTCTCTTCAGCTCTCTGGTATTTACACTTCCGCTCTTAGCATTCCCTAGAAATGCGCTAAAACCTGGCGGAGTCGCTGTAATCGCAGTTGCTCCATCAAATAGTTTAAAACCTAAAGTTATTTACCAAAAAAAGCAGGTTGCAATTATCAAAGGTAATCAAAATTGGTTGGCTGTTGTGGGTATTCCTCTCAGTGCCAAAATTGGCAACCATAAGGTTACGATTTTTCACTCTCCTAAAAAGACCCGTACAAAAACATTTAAGGTTAAGAGTTTCCCCTATCGCACTCAACGCTTAACGATTAAGAATAAAAATAAAGTCAACCCGAACAAGAAATCTACTAAGCGCATTGAACGAGAGTTTTTCTTAAAAAAGCAGTTGAAGACAACATTTTCTACGAACTCCCCGCATCTTAATTTTATAAGACCTACAACTGGGCGTGACAGTGGTCGCTTTGGCTTGCGCCGTATCTTGAATAAACAAAAACGTAATCCCCACAGTGGTATGGATATTGCCGCGCCACAAGGTCGACCAGTCAAAGCAACTGAGGCTGGTAGAATACTATTTACAGGCGATTTATTCTTTACGGGTAACGTGGTTTATATTGATCACGGTAATGGCGTACTCAGTTTGTATGCGCATTTAAGCAAAATCAACGTGAAAAAAGGACAACAAGTAAAACGAGGTCAGTTAATAGGCAAAGTGGGAAAAACAGGACGCGTTACGGGCCCTCACCTACATTGGTCGATTTATTTAAACGGAAATGCGGTAGACCCAAGTCTGTTTTTAGCCAAAAAAGTGTCCAATAAGAAAAAACAATAGTAGATACCATCAAATTCATGAGTTTTTAAGTACTTGTATTTATTGAAAATAAACATTTTATCGGGGTTTGTTTGACAGTAATTAAAGCCGTTCAGCTTCGATTAAGCCTTGCCCCCGTAATATACACACAACTTCAGCAGGAAGTCACTTTTCAAAGGGGTTTGTGGTGTGACTTTTGTTGGATGAGATATTCTAAACAAATAAAAATAATAATAGGTCGTCTACACTTATGACCACACTAGAATCTCATCAAACCGCTGATATGGTCGCCGTACCATAAATCGACATACTATTGGGGAGTTGATTGACTGGGCTAACACGATGACACGTTATCATTATTACGGGGGTATTAATGGTGACACAAAAAAGCGAGCTTTTAGCTCGCTTTTTTATTGCCTTTTAGAAACGCCCTAGGCGTTTAAAAGGTATATCGTTACACCTTCCGAAGGAAGTGTCGATGTTGGTGAAAACAAGGACTACTCTCTAATATAACTACCCTTCTCGTCTCGGTGGAATTGTCATCGGTGATTTCTTAACACCATGTTCAACTGCCATAACCGCAGCCGTGATACGCGAGCTAATATTTAATTTACGCAGTATCGCTTTCACATGAAGTTTAACCGTGCCATCAGAGATGCCTAAATTCCTTGCGATAACTTTGTTACTTTGACCTTCTGCAAGCAGCGTTAATATTTCAAACTCACGTGGCGTCAATATAGCGAAGGGGTCTTCTTTCTCAACTTTAGGTTGATTCTCTGCTTGAACAGCGCTGGCTAAAACGGTTGCTAGATCAGGTGCAACGATTGTTTTACCTGAAATAATATCGCGTAATGCCACGACCAGTTCATCAGGTTCCATATCTTTCAATAAATAACCCTGTGCGCCGTTGCGTAATGCGCCGACTAAATCACTTTCGTCACTGCTGGTGGTTAGCATGGCGACGGGTAAATCTGGGTTAGTTTCTTTGAGCTTTTTGAGCACGCTGATGCCGTCCATTTCTGGCATACGCATATCCAACAACACAATATCTAAACTGCTTTCATCAGCAACTACCTTTAAGCCTTCAGAACCGCTTCCCACCGCTGCGACAACTTCTATCTGGCGACGTGTAAGTAGGTCGCATAATCCGGCACGAAACAAAGTGTGGTCATCTATTAATAATATTTTCATGGTTACTTTTTATCGCTCATTTGTTGCTCATTTATGGCTCATTGTTTACTTATTTATTACTCATTAGTGTTACTTTACTATTTATGACGGGGGCATCAAAGTTTAATTGTACCAAGGTGCCTTCTCCTTCGCTTTCAAACGTGAGTTCGCCGTTTATACGCTCTGCTCGCTCTTGCATAATGGATAATCCAATATGTTCTCCCGTGGCGCTATTGGGTTTTGATCGTTTTGCTAAGCCGATACCGTCATCTTCTACCAACACGCTACAATGCCCTTCTGTGGTACTACTCATCAAAATACGGACACTTTTTGCTTTAGCGTGTTTTTTAATATTGGCGAGTGCTTCTTGCACAATACGCACCACTTCAATCTCAATTTCACGAGAGAGATCTTCTAAATCCCAATTATGGTAGAAGAAGACATCTAAATCCGTCTCTTGTCTAAAACGCTCTGTCGCTTTCTCAACCGAGCGTACCACACCTTTTCCATCGATGGGCGCTCTAAAGTCGGTAATTAAACTTCTAAGTTCTGCGTAGGCATCATCAATGGTATTTTCCAAACCTTCAAGCTCATGCCAGATAACTTCTTCGTTGCCTTGATTCATGGAGTCGTCAAACAGACGAACTTTAAAACGTAAACTCGCTAAGGTTTGCGCTAATGAATCATGCAATTCATGCGCCATACGGGTGCGCTCTTCGATGATTGATAATGTGCGTGCGTCTTCTTCAACGCCCGATTGCTCAATCGCCATACCTAAATGCTGACCGATGCTCTCCAGTAATTCATGCTCACCTTCAAGAAAATCATTTTCATTTCGGTGTACAAATAGATTGTAAACACCTAAGGTTTTACCGCGATATTGTAAGGGTATCGCCAGCATTTCAATATCATCTTCATTTTCAAAGAACTCTTCACCAATTCTCATACCACATTGTTTTATGTCGGTATTCACCATGACTTTTGCATCGGTGAGTGCCTTGCCACAAAGACAGGTTGGTGCAGGTAATAACTCTTCTTTTTTTACAACCTCCTCACTTAAACCGATGCTAGCAACCAAACGCATTTGGTCATCTTTATCCAATAAACGTACGGTTGCTGCTTTAGCATTTACAACCGTTGTGAGTGTCTCTAAAAAGCGTTGTAACAGCTCATCAAGATTGTGAGATTGGTTAATACAAGCAGCAACATCGTATAACACGCTGAGGTAGTATTTTTTCTGTTTTATATGGCGCGCCTGACGCTCTAGCCGTCGCATCTGGGAATGTGACAAGGATTCATAATCTTCAGCAATCATATTAATATGGTTGCGTATACCTTTAGAAGGACAATGTTCGGTACGAATAGGCATGCGTGAATCAAAATCACCTTTTAACAGTTGATTTACTGTTAATGACAAGTCATTACTAAATTGATTAAACTGTCGCCACATCCAATTGAGTAATAAAAAACTGCCTATACCCGCCACTACCCACATTGCCGTCATAACAGGTGCTAGCCAATTTGGTACCTCATCATTACTAACTGCCCAAAAATAGGTTGCACCAATCGCAATAAAAATAAATGATAAAAATACAAAAAAGAGACGTACAAATAATGGAAGCTCAATCAACGGTGCTTGTTTGCTAAGATCCCTATCGGTATAAACATCGTTATTTTCTAGGTGCTCGGTAGCTCCCACACTTTCACTATCCACGTCTTGGGATGAAGACTGTTCTTCATCAACAATTTTAATCGGTATATCTGCAAGTGTATTCAGTGACATTTTAGAGGTTTTTTTGCTGCCTAGTCTGTTGGCGCTTTGTAGTTAGGATCATTAGGGTTTAAAAAGACAATCTCATGTGTTCCATCAATATCAACATAATCCATCATCATGCCACCGACTAAAGGCAAGGTAGCAATATCAACCACAAACTTAATATTCTTTTCTTCAAACGCTGTATCTCCATCACGAGAGCTATCATCAAACCCCATATTGTAATGAAATGAACCATCTTGGTTTACACTGATTGCAACTCTCAAAGGCGAAGCGTCTCCACCCATTTGCTCTACTGAAATTGCGATTTGCTTTGCAGCTGACTCTGAAACTTTTATCATATTAATCCTTTTTATTTCACTCTTTACTATTTTGGTCTTTCTTGTCTTGGTTGGCGCTGTCTTGGTTGGCACTGTCTTGGTTGGCACTTAGTTTTTTCACAAATGCCATAAAGCGACTGGCCCAATGAAAACTATCGGTATCACGCATATGCGAATAGTTTGCCAGTAAGTTTTTATAAACCCAACCGTCATATTCACCGGTGATACCAAAACCACGATGAACCTTATAAGCAAAACACCCTTTTGATTCCATTGCTTTAACATCATTGATACTTGAATAATGAAATTCGTGTGCGTTGATAATCTGGCTTTCAGCTTCAACTGATTTATCATTGAGCTTACACCAAGGCATAGCATTCGTTTCTTCAAGTTTAACGTATCCACGCCCTTGAGGCTTATCATGCATTTGTGTATCAGCTGGGATAATACCAACCATTGGGGCGCTTTGCTCATTCCAGTATAAATTTTGTGATAAATACATCAAACCCCCACACTCGGCATAGGTTGGTAAACCATTTTCAATCGCTTGATAAATACTTTCGCGCATTGATGTATTTTCTGCAAGTTGATCCATATGTGTTTCTGGAAAACCACCACCGATAAATAATCCATCCAAATCATCAGGCAACTTTTTATCAACTAATGGACTAAAAGAAACTAACTCTGCCCCCGCTTGCTCAAGCGCTAATTTATCACCCGCGTAATAAAAACCAAAGGCTGAATCTTCGCAGATACCTAGCCTCAACTTTTTATCTGATTGAGTATCATGGAGGCTAATGTTATTCAGATTAAGTGGTTTGAGTTTTTCTAATTCATCAGCAGAGGTAGCAACCGCCATCAATGCCTCTAAATCAACTGAATCTGCCACAATATCGGCAATATCTGCAATCTTTTGAGAGGCCATTTTGCTTTCATTGCTGGGCATTAAGCCTAAATGGCGTTCATCCACCACCATTAATGGATTCTTTTTAACCACACCTAAAACAGGAATATCAGTATATTCTTTAGTCACAGCATACAATTTTGTTTCGTGTCTTCCACCGTTCGACATATTGTAAATCACGCCTGCGATTTCAATATCTTTATCAAACTGCTGATAGCCCAATAATAATGGAGCAACACCCCGCGTTACGCCACGCGTATCAATCACTAAAACCACGGGGGATTTAGTCAGCTTCGCCACTGCCGCATTGCTATCAGAGCCATCCAACGACATACCATCATATAAGCCGAGATTTCCCTCAATAATATTGATGTCTGCACCCTGCCCGCAATGTTGCAAGGTTGATAAAATCTCATCATGCGACTGAGTATTGAAGTCTAGGTTATGACAACTTCGTTCACTCGCTTTAGATAGCCATAAAGGATCAATGTAATCGGGCCCTTTTTTAAAAGGCTGAACAACTAAACCCTGCTTTTTAAATGCCGCACACAAACCAATCGACAAAGTCGTCTTACCAGATGACTTATGCGCGGCAGAAATATAGATTCGAGGTAATGTTAAGGATTGATTGGGCATATTTTATGAGGGATAAAGCAATATTGGGGATTATAAGACTATTAGAGCATGATTTTAGTGCTTTTTATTAGTCCACCCCCCCTGTTTTATGCCGATTTGTAGATTATTTAGGTTTAAATTTAATACAAATCGGCATAAAACAAGGGGGGTGGACTATTAAAACGGTTATTTTCAATAAAACTTATCGAGCAACCAGCGCTAAACCATCAAACTCAACACCCGCCCAGCCTGTTTTTATGAAGTTACGGATATTTTGATGATTATCAGCATCAGGATTTTTCAAAACATCATCACGGTAATAAATTCCGAAGCACGCTAGCGTTTGCTCTTCGGTTAAACCTTGTAATTTAGCAAATGAGAACAATTTACACGAACCTGAGTTCTCCCCTGCTGCATTATTTAAATCGCCGTTAGTAAAAGCCGTTTCGGTGAATGCATAGTTATTTTCAATCACTTCCATCAAGGTATTAAAGTCTAATAATTCAGGGGTGATTTGTAGTTGTGCTAAATAGTTTTCTTTTGTCATGTGTTTAATAATCGTTAGGAGAACTCAGCATAACTCTGGACGTGAGAAAAAGAGATAGAATTTTTCATATTTTATTCAAAATATAAGCGTAATAGCTGGCTATTGCGCGTTATTTGGGATGAAAGATGGAAAACTTCTAGCTTTTTTTATCTGTTCACGAGTTATGCTGAGGTCTCCGTTAGGTAAATAAAGTAAAAGTAAAATTAAGATTGTTGAAGTATAACAACTTCCGCATAATCGCTCGCCCAAACCTTAAGATAATAAGTAATCGTGCATATAGTGTGCAAGAGATTGGTTTATAGAGTGAATTTTATTTGAGTGAATACTTATTGATATTCTCGAAGAATTAAATATCACTCTATAAACCAAGCTATTGTGCAATATGTGTATGAGCACTTATGATCTTGAGGTTCTTATATTAAAAATCAGGGGCTAAAACCATGTGGTTTAAAAACTTATACCTTTTCAAATTCGAAAAAGATTTCACACTCAATGCAGAAGAGCTACACGACGAACTCTTAAAAAAGCCCTTTACACCCTGTTCTGCGACACAACGCGAAAGTCTAGGCTGGGTTGCTCCAATGGGTAGCGGTGAGTCGATGACACATGCATCGAGCAAAAACATCTTAATCACCATGGCGCGCCAAGAACGTATTTTGCCCGCAGCAGTTGTCAAAGAAGCCCTGCAAGAAAAAGTAGAAGCCATTCAAGATTCTGAAAACCGCAAAATCAGCGCAAAAGAAAAAAAGGACTTACGCGAAGACATTGAAGATCAACTATTGCCCCGCGCATTTACACGTACACAAAAAATTGATGCATGGATCGACCCCATAAACGGTTGGTTATTGCTTAATACCTCCTCAGCACCACGCGCCGAAGAGTTTGCCACTTTACTGCGTAAAACACTGGGCAGTTTACCCATTGCTTTGCCACAATCAGAAGTCTCGCCAGCCGTCGCCATGACACAATGGCTAACAACTTGTGAGTTACCAGCGCCGTTTACTTTAGGTTTTGAATGTGAACTTAAAAACCAAGGTGATGATAAAGGCACCGCCGTTTTCAAACAGCATGATTTAACACTCGATGAAATTCAAACCAGTTTAAAAGCAGGCAAATTTGTATCTAAACTAGCGATTGAATGGGATGAGAAAATCAGCTTTGTATTAACAGAAGAACTACAAATCAAAAAACTGAAGTTTTTGGATGTGCTTGATGAGCAGTTACAAGACAACGACCCACAAACACATGAAGAACATATTGATATTGA
>CAZSXI010000075.1:0-8768 GCA_964611045.1 uncultured Cocleimonas sp.
CGAGCTGTTCGCTTCAACATCAAATGATTCGCCCGCATTAAAAGTTTGTGTTTCAGTATCGCCAGCAAACTTTATCGTCATCGCGCCTGAAACCACCGTCATTTTTTCTTTATCGCCCGTGTTAAAGATATAATCACCGATTGCCATAACGCCTACGGTTGCGGGAAGTGTTTCAGTTTCTGTTGTCGAAGTAAAAGCGATGGATTTCACTTTTCCTTCAAAGTACTCATTGGTTTTAAACATGGATTTCTCAATTTTTGGATTGTGATAATAATTTATCGATGGGGCAGTTTAACTATTATTATCCATTTGTGAAAGTGCGCTTAAAGCTGCCGCGTTAAGATCATTTTTATCAATTGCACCAATAATCACATAACTCAAGCCATTTTTAGACCATGTTACATAGGGTAAGCCTCTCGATTCACCTGTTTTGGGTAGTGAATCTGTAACGTTGTTTTTCAAAATACAAAGAGCAACAGGGAGACCATTTTTTGGCAAATAAGCAAGTTGTACTAACTTGCGACCGTTTGAGTTTAAAATTTGTCCACGTCTAAAATCTAAACTTTGTGCGTTTAAATCTGGGATAAATAATGGAGCATCAAGTTGCGCGCCTAGATCATGTGAAAGTTTTTTTATTTCTTTTGCTGTTGAATGGCTGTGACTCACTGTTTCGCGGATATAAAGTAAATGATAGTCGGCTACTTGGACAATCCAATTGTCATGGTTTTCGGTATTAGCATTTATGATGAAAAAGGTTAGCGTTGCGCCTAACAATAATGAAGCAACTAAGGATGTTGGCCAAAGCCATTTAGCTATTGTTGTTTGAGGTGCGAGAGTTGCTTGAACTGTCTGAGGTTCTTGAATCAGATATTTCTTTTTAGTTTCTGTTTTTTCAACTTTTTTATCATCCAATAAATGATCAAAAAACTCTTTATAGGGTAGGTCGCTGATTTTCAGCTGTTCTAAAAAGGCAACAGCACTTTCATCGTTGGCTAAAATTTTTTCCACTTCTTCACGTTCGTCCGCGCTTAATGCATTATCGGCATAGGCGAGAAGTTTGTTTGCATGTGGGTGTAATTTTTTCATGTTTTTTAGTTTTGCTGTTTCTTAAATGCGATGACGTTGGTATTTGGCATTTGTTCAGAGAGTTTATTGGCAAGTGTTAGTCTAGCTCGGGCTAATCGACTCATCAAAGTCCCTGTTGGGATGGCGAGTATATCAGCCGCTTCTTGATATTTTAAGCCTTCAACATAAACCAAAAGTATCGCTTCGCGTTGATCTTCTGATAGTTTCATTACTTCTTTAAACACTTGATTGGCTAAAAAAGTCCCTTCTAAGTTATTTGCAGAATAATTATCTGTGAGGTTATCAATGTTATCTGTGAGTCCATTGCCTTGTCGTGTGTTACGTGTGCGTAATTTATTTTTCCAAATTGAACTCATAATGGTGAAAACCCAACGGTCTAAATGGGTATTTTCCTGCCATTGATGTTGTTTATTGAGTGCGCGTTCTAACGTTGCTTGTAATAAGTCTTCTGCATCTTCTTTTATATTTGTAAGTACGCTGGCATAACGCCTCAATCTTGGGATGAGTGCGTTGATTGCTTGAGAAAAGTTGTTTTTTTCAGTAGTCACAAAAGTAGTGTAGACATTTTTTATTAAGTTGAGGGACTTTTTTTTAAGTTGGCGTGTTAAACCATTGATGGACTCACATCACACACTAAATAATATTAGGAACCGCAAAGGAGCTTCACATGAAAAAATTACTAAAACTATTCACCTTAACGTTAGCACTAGCCTTCACCCAAGTATCGTTTGGCGCTGCCCATGAAAAGAAAGCAATGGGAGAAATGACACTGGATAATTCGCTTTCATCTTTAAGTTTTGTATCCGTAAAAAAAGGCACAACAGGTGAAGTTCATACGATTGATAAATTATCAGGCTCGCTGTCTGTAGAGGGAGATTTACTGGTTACACTGGATTTATCCAGTGTAAATACAAAAATTGCAATACGCGATGAACGTATGCAAGAGCATTTATTTGAAACGGGTTCTAACCCTGTAGCAACAGTTTAGGCAAAAATTGGCAAAGTGGCGGATGGCGTGTCACGTGTTACAGGCGCGATAGAACTTAATCTTCATGGTGTAAAAAAGAATGTAGATTTTGAAGCAATAGCGGTAATGTCTGGTGATAAATTAGTGGTGAGTTCTGCAAAGCCAATCATTATTAAAGCTTCGGATTATGGGTTGGAAGGTGGTGTTGCTATGTTGCAAAAATTGGCAAAACTACCTTCAGTTGCAACTGCTGTACCTGTGAACTTTGTTTTAACCTTTTCTAAGTAGCAATACCCTTATTGAGAGCACAGATTACTTTCCTAGTATCTTCCTGAGGAGGTTTTGATTAACTAAGTTATTCAGAGGCTTCGTTATCTGTGCTCTCTCTCTTTTTATAATTCTCTATAAAGAGTTGCTCAGCTATCTCTAAAAATTGATCCACGATTGAAGTGAAGAGGATGTATACTCCGTCCTCAATTATTAATTACTTCCCAAATTAGAGACTACCCCATGACAATCAAACGCATCGGACACCGTTATATCGACAGCAAATCAGGCACAACCATTGATGTATGGTTTCCACGTTCTAATAAGGAAATAGGGCGTAGCTGTTTAGCGCAAAAAGTGGGTTTGATTAAAAGCGATTTTGTTGAAGTTGAGATTGCCTCGGTAGACGATGCACCAAAATCGGTAGAAGATGCGTATTTACGTCTTCATTTATTATCGGAATGCGCAGTAAAGCCAAACGAGATTAATCTTGATGGTGTGTTTGGTTTATTAGCCAATGTTGCATGGACATCGGCAGGACCAATCTTACCAACCGAGATGGAAAACTTACGCGAGCTAATCGCCGCAGAAGATCATCAGCTAAACGTAACTTCTATTGATAAATTCCCACGCATGACGGATTACGTGATTCCAGAAGGCGTACGTATCGGTAATGCAGATCGCGTAAGACTAGGCGCGCATTTAGCATCTGGCACAACCGTAATGCACGAAGGTTTCTGTAACTTTAATGCAGGTACGCTGGGTAACTCAATGATTGAAGGTCGCATCAGTGCAGGCGTATTAGTCGGTGAAAACTCTGATATTGGCGGTGGTGCTTCAATCATGGGTACATTGTCTGGCGGTGGAAAGCAGGTAGTCTCAATGGGGCAACGTAACCTACTAGGTGCAAATGCAGGTCTTGGAATTTCTTTAGGTGATGATTGTATTGTTGAGTCAGGTTTATATCTTACTGCGGGTACAAAAGTGAAATTACCCGATGGCTCGATTGTTTCTGCGCGTGAACTTTCAGGGCAGTCAAAATTGTTATACAGAAGACATAGCCAAACAGGTGCGGTTGAAGCGATAGTGACAGATGGGACTTCTTGGGGCGGGTTGAATACGGCGTTGCATTCTAACGATTAAAAAGAAAGGTTTGTTCTCTCCGTTAGAAAAAGGGGGACTATGGGGGATTTAAAAACTAACAGGATAGATAGATGATTGTGAATTTTCTTATTTAAGAAGCCCCAGGTTTGTCATACTGGTGAAAACCAGTATCCATTGACGAGTCGACGATGTTTCAACCGTGGATTGCGGTCTTCACCGCAATGACGGGCTGACAATCGACAGGGTATAATAAAACCAATGATCTATGGGTTAACTTAGCGGTATTGGAGGGGCTAATTATTTTCCTAAATAATTTACAATCCGTTTCGCCGCTTCAATGCATTCATCCAGATCAGCAACCAACGCCATTCTAATACGATTCTTTCCAGGGTTTGCGCTATTTACTTCTCGTGATAAATAACTTCCAGGTACAACATTCAAATTTTCTTGCTCAAATATTTCACGAGTGAAAATTTCATCATCCATTCCATTCTGATTATCAATACCCGCCCAAAGATAAAAACCTGCATCAGGTTTTTTTACATCCATAATAGGCGATAAAATTTTGAGTACCGCATCAAACTTTTCGCGGTATTGATTACGATTGTCCAAAACGTGCGCTTCATCATTCCATGCCGCAATACTGGCAGCTTGTACAGGGGGTGACATGGCAGAACCGTGATAGGTGCGATAAAGCAAAAAGTCTTTCAGTACGCTCGCATCACCTGCAACAAAGCCAGAACGTAAGCCGGGTGAGTTTGAACGCTTCGATAAGCTATGAAAAACCACGCAGCGTTTAAAGTCTGTATTGCCTGTTTTGGCGGCAACTTCTAATAAGCCTACGGGTGGATTACCTTCATCAAAATATATCTCTGAATAACATTCGTCACTGGCAATAATAAAATCATGTTTCTCGGCTAAACCCAATAACTGTTTGATTTTCTCTTCTTGAATCACCGCACCTGTAGGATTCCCCGGGCTACACAAATAAATGAGTTGGCAGTCATCCCAAGTCTCGGCACTCACTGCATCAAAATCAGGCACAAAATTAGTTTCAGCGGTGCAGGGCAGGTAAACAGGTTTTGCACCTGACAATAACGCAGCACCTTCATAGATTTGATAAAACGGATTTGGCATTAATACCGTTGGATTACTTTTTGTGTTATCAATAACTGCCTGTGCAAAAGCAAACAAAGCTTCGCGTGTACCATTAACAGGAAGGACGTGAGTTGCGGGGTTCACACTGTTTGCAGGAAGCTTAAATCGGCGAGTTAGCCAATCAGCAATTGCACTGCGTAAATCATCCGAACCTTTGGTAAGAGGGTAGCTTGAAAAACCTGAAAGGTTGGCTGTTAGTGCTTCCAAAATAATAGCCGGTGTTGCGTGCTTGGGCTCTCCCATCGCCAACGATACCATCGGTTTATCAGCAGGGGTAATTCCTGCTTTAAGCTCAGTAATTTTTTGAAAGGGGTAGGGTTGTAGGTTTTCTAGATCAGGATTCATCGTAAATTATAGGGGTTTGTTTATGATGGGCGCATTATATTCATAGGAATCATCGCATGAAAGCGCAGAGAGAGAAAAATAAGCGTAATTCTCCTGAATTATGCTAAAAACAGTCTTTTAATGCCGATTTTTAAGTCCACCTCCCCCTTTTTTTTGCTGATTTGTACGTTGTTGAAGGTTGTTTAGAATACAAATCATCAAAAAACAGGGGGGGTGGGACTTAAAAAAGCGATAATTTATAGTCTATTTGAGGTATAACAAAATTAACGAAAACTGATATACTTTCCAGCCCATTTTAGAGTCTGAACTTTCTCAGGCTGTCAGTAGCGGGCTTAAAGCACGGTCACAAGTGCTTCTCCAATAAAAGATTTTTTGAGAATATTTATGCAACAGACCCCTAGTAAACCGTTCAATACTATGCCTAAAAAACAAGGGCTTTATGACCCAGCTAATGAGCATGATTCATGTGGTGTAGGCTTTGTGGCGCATATTAAAGGCGAAAAAAGTCACAGTATTATTCAACAGGGTTTAACTATCTTAAAACGTGTAACTCATCGTGGCGCTGTGGGCGCTGATCCGCTTGCGGGTGATGGTGCGGGTTTGTTAATGCAGATTCCTGATGCTTTTTTTCAAGAAGAAACAGATTTTGAATTGCCAGCGGCGGGTGATTATGGTGTGGGAATGTGTTTTTTCACACAAGATGGTTACTACCGCAAACACCTGCAAAAATTGCTTGAAGAGATAATTGAAGAAGAGGGTCAGGTCGTCCTTGGTTGGCGAAAAGTCCCCGTTGATAATAGCGGTTTAGGTGAGAGTGTTAAACCTACCGAACCTGTCACTAAACAAGTTTTTATTGGACGTGGTGAAAATACACTAGATCAAGATGCCTTCGAGCGTAAGCTTTTTGTCATTCATAAAATCATTACCGCCCAAGCAAATAATAATAAAGATGAAATTGCTGGCGCAGAAGATTTTTACATCTGTTCAATGTCATCTCGTACTATCGTTTACAAAGGTATGTTGTTGGCGGAGCAGGTGGGTGAATACTACCGTGACTTAGAAGATGAACGTGTGGTGTCGGCATTGGCATTGGTGCATCAGCGTTTTTCTACCAATACTTTCCCAACATGGGATTTGGCGCATCCATTTAGAATGATTGCGCATAACGGTGAAATCAACACCAATCGCGGAAACGTGAACTGGATGGCTGCGCGCCAAAGTTCGATGGAATCTGAAATTTTAGGCGATGATCTACAAAAAATCTGGCCAGTGATTCCTGAAGGGCAATCAGATACGGCTTGTTTGGATAATGCACTAGAGCTAATGGTTGCAGGTGGTTATTCACTCACCGAAGCGATGACGATTTTGATTCCTGAAGCGTGGTACGGCAACGAGCAAATGGATGAAAAGCGCAAAGCGTATTATGAATATAACGCAGGCATGATGGAGCCATGGGATGGCCCAGCAGCGGTTGCCTTTAGTGATGGTCGTCAAATCGGCGCGATGCTTGATCGTAACGGTCTTCGTCCTGCGCGTTACTTGATTACCGATGATGATTTAGTGGTGATGGCATCTGAGATGGGTGTTTTGGATATTCCACAAGAAAAGATCGTCAAAAAGTGGCGTTTACAGCCGGGTAAGATGTTCCTGCTAGACATGGAGCAGGGTCGCATTATTACGGATGAAGAGTTGAAGTCTGACTTGGCAAGTGCGCATCCTTATAGCGATTGGTTGAATGAAAACCAAATTAAAGTCTGTGAAGTGTTTGGCGATACCAATGTTGTTCCACATCTTGAAGCGGGAGAACTGCTAAAGAATCAACAAGCTTTCGGTTACACGCAAGAGTACATTAAATTCTTATTAGCGCCGATGGTAAAAACAGGCATGGAAGGCACGGGCTCTATGGGTGTTGATAGCCCTGTTGCTGTGCTGTCGCATCGTGCACGTCACATCTCAAACTACTTTAAGCAAAACTTTGCGCAGGTGACAAATCCACCGATTGACCCGATTCGTGAAGAGTTGGTCATGTCGTTGGTGACAATGATTGGTCCGCGCCCGAACTTATTAGGGCATGAGAATAAAGGCAATCATGTTCGTTTGGAAATCAAACAACCGATTTTAACCAATGAACAGCTTTACAATATTCGTCATATTGATAGTCACGCAGGTGAATCGTTCAAGACAAAAACACTGGATATAACCTACGACGCATCATTGCGTAGTACGGGTATGAAAGGTGCTATTGAAGAGCTACGTATTCAAGCTAAAGAAGCCGTTGAAGGGCATTACAATATTCTGATTTTGTCTGATCGAAATGTGTCAGATGAAAGATTGGCTATCCCTGCGTTATTGGCAACTTCTGCGGTACACCATTACTTAATCAAACACGGTTTGCGTATTGATACAGGCTTGGTGATTGAAACAGGTTCTGCATTAGAGATTCATCATTTTGCAACGCTTGCAGGTTACGGTGCAGAAGCGATTAACCCTTGGCTAGCGTTAGAAACAGTTGATAGTGAATTGGAACGCTTTAATGCCGAGAGTGGTATTGAAATGAGTGTCGAAACCGCTCATAAAAACTACATCAAAGCCATCGGAAAAGGCTTGAAAAAAGTTATGTCGAAGATGGGTATCTGTACCTATCAGTCATATTGTGGCGCACAGATTTTTGATGCGGTCGGCTTGTCATCTGAATTTATCCAAGAATATTTTACAGGTACTTCAACAAAAATCGAAGGGATTGGCTTAGCACAAATCGCGCGAGAGGCACGTCGTTGTCACACGCGTGGTTTTGGTGATAAGCAGATTTATGCCAAGCACTTAGACGTAGGTGGAGATTACGCTTACCGTGCGCGTGGTGAAAAGCATATTTGGAATCCGATTACAATTTCAACACTGCAACACGCAGTGCGTGGTAATGATGCGAAGAGCTTTGCTGAGTTTTCAGAAGCGATTAATGAGCAAACACAAGGTTTGCTGACTTTGCGTGGTTTGATGGATTTTGACTTTGCACAAACGCCATTATCACTGGATGAAGTTGAGCCAGCCAAAGACATCGTAAAACGCTTTGCAACAGGTGCGATGTCGTTTGGTAGTATTTCATACGAGGCGCATTCGACACTTGCGGTTGCGATGAATGCAATCGGTGCAAAATCAAATACAGGTGAAGGTGGCGAAGAGGCGACACGTTTCAATCCGCTACCTGATGGCTCTATGAATCCAGAGCGTTCGGCAATCAAGCAGGTTGCATCGGGTCGCTTCGGTGTGACTACCGAATATTTGGTCAATGCTGATGATATTCAAATAAAAATGGCGCAGGGTGCAAAGCCGGGCGAAGGCGGACAATTGCCTGGTCATAAAGTTAATGAACAGATTGGTCGTGTACGTCATTCAACGCCGGGTGTTGGTTTAATATCGCCACCACCACATCACGATATTTATTCGATTGAAGATTTAGCACAGTTGATTCACGATTTGAAAAATGTGAATCCTAAATCACGAATTTCAGTTAAATTAGTTTCTGAAGTGGGTGTAGGTACGGTTGCTGCAGGTGTAACCAAAGCGCACGCTGATCACCTAACTATTTCTGGTTTTGACGGTGGTACAGGTGCATCGCCATTAACCTCTATCCGTCACGCAGGCTCTCCTTGGGAACTCGGTTTAGCAGAAACACATCAAACGCTGGTAATGAATAAACTCCGTAGCCGTGTTTGTGTGCAAGCAGACGGCGGGTTACGCACAGGTCGCGATGTTGTTATTGCTGCTTTACTCGGCGCAGATGAATTTGGTTTTGCAACCGCGCCATTAATCGCAGAAGGTTGTTTGATGATGCGTAAATGTC
>CAZSXI010000076.1:0-8724 GCA_964611045.1 uncultured Cocleimonas sp.
GTAAAGAGTGATTCTTGAAAAGTATCTATGCCTCGCATAAACAGTGTTTCCCATGATATTTTTGTGCTTCAATTATAGCATGACTGTATTATTAGGGATAAAATCAACAGCCTGCTAGGAGCACCATACTCGTCATAATAGGACGAGACAGATAAGAACTTTGAGAAATCCTTGCTGTTTTTGCATTTAAATTATTGGGTTTATTGTTCAAGTTTTACTTTGTGCCTGTTAGTTAAATATATTTCGTTATTAAAGTCTATTTTTTGCCTTTTAAAGGGCTTTTAAGCCTTTTTTCTTTACCCACCCCCCCTGTTTTATGCCGATTTGTATTTATTTACGTCATTTTTATACCTGTTTTTTCGTACAAAACAGCATAAAACAGGGGGGGGTGTGCTTTTAAATTGTATTATTTAGTTTTTCTCCATAACTGAGAGGAACTAAATACATAAGAGTAAAGAGCTACTAATAAAGGAACTATAAAGATAAAACCTACCCCGAAGAACCAGATAACATCATCAGTAGCAATATCTTCAGTTATCGTAGTCCAGTTATTATATATATTGTACGCGGCATAACTTAGTACCAAAAGATTTGCAAACAATACTCCAGCCCAAAAGTTTCGTAATAATATTGGTGTCTGATAAACGTACCCTAACAAACCAACTAACGATATCGCACCAATCAAAGCATGTAGAAACGTGCTAACTTCAAATATTTCTTCCGAAAAAATGCTACTACCGATATCCAGTAATGTCATCATTACTAACAACCAAAAGTATACTTTCCACCACTTACCTTTTTCATTAATCATAATTAATAACTTAGGCATTAATTTACTGGCATTGAGACTGACCCTTTTGACTGCTCCATCAAGCCTAAACTGTTGGAGAACTAGCCCTATTCTAGAATTTCATGGATCGCAAAACCTCAACATCATGCAGAAACATAATCATGGCGTAGTTGGAACAATAGTGTTCTTTAAGGTGTGTCGTAATGTCCTCAGCGACCAACTCACCACAGATGACTTCGATGCGGATATTGCTGCTCTGATCCCAGCCAGCACTACGTAAGCCGTGCGCTCCACTACCGCGGGCATCCGTGATGGTGTAACCGTGGGCCCCAAGGCGTTGAAGGTCAGATTCTAGGCTGTGTTCAAGTGCCGTTTCCGTAATAATGGTTAGTAATTTACGAGTTTGCGATTGCATAAAATCAACCTCCAATGCGTTGAATGTAAGTAATTATCTGATGGTAGATCGGGATGCCCAGCAGAATATTAAAGGGAAAAGTTACCCCCAGTGAGGCACTGATCGACAGAGTTGGGTTAGCTTCCGGAACTGTTAGGCGCATGGCTGCTGGTACTGCGATATACGAGGCGCTGGCGGCTAATACAGCCAGCAATAACGTGCCACCTGTTGACAGGTTCAGAGCCCAGCCCAAAATGCTACCCACTGTACCTGCAAACAGAGGAAAGAGTATACCGAAGGCAATAAGAAACACACCGTAACGTCGCAAAGAGCTAAACTGGCTGGCGGCAAGTAGCCCCATTTCAAGTAAAAACAGCGCCAAAATAGCCTTAAACAGGTCAAAAAACAGTGGCGCTATTGGTTCCACACCCACCGGACCAGCAATCCAGCCGATAAGCAACCCACCAATTAGTAACACCACGCCTTTACCCAGAAACACTTCGTGTGCCAGTTTCCCCCAGTTAGTCTGGCGAGAAATACCACGCGCCAGCATAATACCAACCAAAATCGCCGGTACCTCCAGCACCACCACAAACAGAGGCATGTACGCTTCATAACTAATTTCTTGTGAGCTAAGATAAGCGACGGCTACCGCATAGGTTCCAACACTCACTGAACCATAGTGGGCGGCGATGGATGCAGCATCAGGGCGTTTGAAACGACCAGCAAACAACAGTATCGGATAGGCTATTAGTGGTAACACAAAACCCATTGATACAATTACTATTAGCGGTATAAGCAGATCTCCAAAGGGTTGTTTTGCCAGCTCGATACCGCCTTTTAGGCCAATAGCAAGCAGTAGTAGCACGGTGAGGAATTCATAAATAGCTGGAGGCAGTCGTAATTCAGAGCGCAACAGACCGGCAGTCAGACCAAAGATAAAAAACAGTACTATAGGGTCCAGTGATGTCATGGTGGGACTAGCCTCTTAAGTTTTTAGCATTAATAACTGCTTAGGGATGAGGAAATAATAACTTGCGTGATATAACGAAGAATTTTTGTTTCAGATTGTGTGTTCTCAGTAGATGCATAATCACTCTACACAACGATTTGAAAACACTCAATCTGGGAAAAAAGGCAGTTAGATTGGTTAATTTATTATCCCTCATCCCTAAGTGTACAGAAGTCATTGCAATTTTTCACCGAAGAATACTCGTTCAAATAACATTCAGAGTGTATGAGATATTTCTGCAAGTGCTTGAACTTTCTCCGTGCACGATTTGGGAGTAACGAAAGATTCCAAACTTCCGAGTTTAGGAATCGATCATAACCAACATAGCTGGCATGTACAATCACTAGGTCTTGCCCGTGATTAGGTTTGCACCATGACGATCACAGACCATAATGTCTCCCATTTATCATGATTGAAAGAAAGTGAGCCGGAATATTTGATCAGTAAAATACTCGTAATTTTCCTTTTTACAAAGCTAGTAATTAGCTACATATCCGCTCAGTAACTTAGTCTCCAGCTTTAATACAAATAACAGTCTACTGTTGATTCAAACGTTCAATTGCTCTTGAGGCGGCGAACATGGCCTGTTGAACTTCTGCTTCGCTTCCCATCATGATTAAACGACCGAAGGGACCGAAGGCTTTCATGTCAACCAACGTAACGTGTGCGCCTTTTTCTGCTTCGTTTGCAGCATAAACAATATAACCAGCTGGTTCGGTTTCCAGAATGAACATGCTTTTTCCAGGAATCATCATAGAGCCCATGCGTAATTGGCGGTTGATAAGCGTCGCATGATCAGGAGTGACCGAACAGATAACTTCTTTCCATGCAATTTTACATTGATCCCTGTTGCAGGTGTCTTGCCTTATTTCATTAAGAACTGCACCACCGGCAGCCAGTACTTCGCTTTGATTGCTATAGTGTATTTCCATAGTGCCAAAGGCACGTTCAACCACCTGTTGCCCCAATCGGACATTGGTTTGTTTAAGTGCAATATCACTCAGACGATGTACCGACATGCTGGGCGCAACTTCAATCCATAAGCAAGCATCACCCGGAATAGGTAGAAAGCCTTGCGAGGAGGTGGCAAGAAAAGAAGCCAGTTGCGGTTGTAACGAATCGATAAACGAATAGACTCGTAAATTGACATTATCCATGTGCAAAACTCGTTTGATTATCGTTTTTTAGTTTATTAAAAATCAGTATATTCATTTTAAATGCTCAGTTACCGAGTTAAACCCAAGTATAAGGAAGGTAATTTTTCTGGTAAGCGCGACACATGATCAAGCACCAAGTAATTCTTTTGACCAAAAATATTGGATACATACTCGTCGGCATAAGGGTCAAGACTTAAGCAAAAAGTTCGAATCCCTTGCCTAGTAAGACTCTCTACTGCTTTTTTTGCATCATGACGGAGGTATTGTGGATCACTTACATCGTTATCAGCAGGTTCACCATCTGTGAGTAGTAATACCATTTTCTTTTGACTCGAACGTTGCATCAATAATGAACCGGAATGACGCAAAGCTGCCCCCATTCGAGTTGAAAGCTGACCTGTCATACCGGCAAGTCGACCTTTCACTGTGTCGTTATAAGGTGTATCAAAGTCCTTGATGCGATAGTACTCAACATCATGTCGCCCATTGGAATCAAAACCGTGAATAGCAAATGGGTCTCCAACTTTGTCTAATGCTTCAGCAAGTAATGCAGCTGCATCACGTGCCAAATCAAGTATTGTTACCCCTTCTTCATCTGCATCGCGTACTTCATCATTGGTAGATTCAGAGAGATCTATTAAGAGCACCACGGAGAGGTCGCGAATTTGTAGATGTGTTCGGATATTAATGCGTGGATCAGGCTGTAAACCCATGCGAATATCTACCATTGAGTTTACTGCTGCATTAATATCGATGGTATCCCCATCTTCCATTTTGCGTTGCCGAACCACACCTTGTGGTTGCACCGCTTCAATCATGTGCTTGATGCGCTGAATGATGTGTTTGTTCTTTTCTATAGCATCGTCGATTTCAACTGGATCACCCATTTTGGGGTGTTTCTCCAATACCGTTACCCAGTTTGGACGCTCAAGTTGTGTTTGATAATCCCACTCTGCATAGTGAATAGGTGATGAGATGGGTGTTTTACCTTCTTTTTCATTCAAAGAAGTACCATCATCATGGAAGAATTCAGTTTCCAGCACCCATATTTCCTGGGCATCATCTGACGCTTCTTGTACATCCAGTGTATTCAACATCTGCATTACACTGACATATTTTCTCACCTGATTAACTTGCCCTGGAAGCAAAATATTATCAACATCACTTTCCGGGTCTTCCCATAAATATCGGTTATCATCTCGGTAAGGGTTACTAGGTTTATCTCTATTTGCGTTAAAGTTGATGTTTAGTGACTTAGCCTGCTCAACTAACTCCAAACCAATCTCATGCGCCATTCTGTCATCATCCAGTCTTTCTTCGGCCTGAGTGAAAAGTTTACGAGCCGTGTTCACGAGTGGATGTTGATCGCTGTAGTTTTCATCAAGTAAAGCTCTGCCAATACGATCCAGTAATGCTGATGTATCATCATCATCAGCGTGAGGATCAGCAGGTAAAAGACTCTGCCAGATTTGTTTCAGACCCGGAAATTCATTAACTGACAGTTTTTCTATACGCGCATCTTCTATCAATCCAATTATCATTTTCTGCACTGAGTTGTATTGATCAATGTCAACTTCAAAGCGCGAATGCACAATATGTGCGGCAACATGTACAGCAGCAGCACGGTAGATTTCCATGCCCTTGACCTTTTCCTCAGTATCAGACTCGAAATCATCAAAGGCATCGGGGAGATGAATAAAGTAATGTTCAATATAGGGGCGATACCCTTCGCGTGTTTCAAAATCACCCGAAGTTGGGCGAAGGTAAAAATCTCGTCCCCACAAGGAGCGCAGGTACATAATCAGTCGGCGTTGAATATTGACAAATAAAACACCGCGTTGCTCTTGTTTTAATACGGCTTTGGCTTGTTCACTTTTTAAACCAAAATAGTCAGACTGTGCTTCAAAGTCATTACGGTAAGCCGATACACCCCATGCAATCCAACGACGTAAACCACCGAGAGTTAACTGCCCTAATAAGACATCAAGGTTTTCTAGAAACGGACGAATGGCGCGGGGCGCTTTTGAAACCAAATTATTTAATAAACTGAGATACGCTTTAAATAAGTCTATTTCACCCAAGCGATTAGCCGCGGTTGCTGCGGTGGAAAAAACCAATGACAATACTTCAGAGCTGGTTCTGGAGTACATTTGAATAGCCGTAGAAAGTAATTCAGGAACGGCTTGTTCACCGATCTCTTTGGCAACCAAGGGCGCTGCTTCTATATACGTGACAACCAGATCTGTGCCACGACCAAGGGACTTGAGTCCGGCAGCACCATCCAAATAAGCTTGCAGACCTTGTGGACTAAATACGCGCACCGCTTCGTGCCAATTAGCCTCAAGAACCTCGCTTGCCTGTTCACCCAGATCTTCTAATAAGTCCTGATGTTCTGATAGTTGAATAGCCAAAAATCACCTTTGCCTTAATCTGTTGAGGAATAATCCTTTGCGGTTACTCCCAAACAATATCAATCTGGCCACACACGGTTCGAATGGAAATAAATAGATGATTGCGCCTTCTTTGCTTTTGATATTACCTTTTTTGTTTTGGATTTTGATCCAGTTTGTTTTTTAGAATTTACTACTAACTTGGGTTTTTCTTGTGTTTTTTTCTTAGCGCTAGCTGCTGACTTAGGTTTAACCTGAGTTTGCTTCTTCGCACTGGCTACTACTGGTTTGGGTTTAACCTGTGCTTGCTTCTTCGTACTGACTACTGGCTTGGGTTTAGCCTGTGTTTGCTTCTTCGTACTGACTGTTGACTTGGATTTAGCCTGCGCTTGTTTTTTAGAGCTTGCTGTTAATTTAGATTTTTCTTTTGCCTGAGCGACCCAGCTTTCTCTCTCTATACGACCTTTAAAATTAAGCTTATCGTCTACCCTAGCGATATCGCCAGTAGAAAATGCGGCAATCTGATAAAAATGATAGATACCTAACTCATTAAGTTTAACTTTCAGTACTGCACCAATACCTGATATTTCTTCTAAGCTATCTGGCTTACCGTTAGGTTTATCAAGAAACACTACGTCTACCTTAGAGTTTCTCTGCGCAGGTGTCTTGTTGACGCTGGCAATAAGTTTATCTTCGAGTTTAGTCATGATTTAAAACCTCTTCAATGATGGATTCGATGTCACTAACCGATTTTTCCCCTCTCGCACCAAACTGATAAACGCTGATGCCTTCCAATGCTGCCCAACGATAGGCAGCACGCCGTCCCAGTGAACTTTTCAACGCTGGTAGATCACACGATTGAAGTGCTTGACGCATCGCTTTTGATAAAGCACTTCTTGGTTCAACCTGATTGCGCACAAAATAAGCCCGTAATTTAGGGTTAACCTTGCGTGCTTGCTGAACAGCTTCAATCATGTGGACGCTACTCCAAAGATCCGGCGGAGAGGGTAAAACAGGAATAAGAAGTATATCGACCCTCCCCAGTGCCGTCTCGGTATAACCCATGCCAAGCGTAGGAGGACAATCAACGACAACATAATCGTGGGTATTGCTGGCTGTGTTTATTTGTTTTGACAGATTAGCGCCAGCGGAAAGGACATGAGGCATACTGGGTATATCTTCATGATTAATCCAATGTTCTAGTGTTCCTTGTGGATCAGCATCTATTAATACAGTGCTACCACGAGACATCAAGCCAGCAGCAAGATTTAATGCGAGTGTCGATTTCCCACAACCACCTTTTAAATTAGCAATGGCAAACTTGATATTTATTTTTTTCATCATTTAGTTATTAAGAAGCGCATCAACTTGTGCAGAAAAATCAAAATCTACTTGAGCTAATTCATCGTCACGAGATTTAATAGCTATATTCACATGAGTGCGGCTGAAGGTTAGATCGGGGTAATAAGCTTCAGCTTCTGACAATGATTCCAATTGATCCAGAAAATCACGCATTTCATCATAGCTAGAAAAATCAAAACGTCGCGTCATCTGCTGAGCGCGTTTTTGGATATTCCATACATTGTTACTTGTAGAGCTATTGCGCTGTGATTCCAATTGTTTATCAGACACTTGATGAACTCCGTTATTACGATTCAGTCGAGTTTAAATTATTTAACCAAGACTCCAAACTTACTAGATGTTCACGTTCTTCTTGTAACAGGGTATTGAACAAATGAAAAGCAACCTCATCACCAATACGAATACAATATTGACTAGCATCATCATATAAATGAATGGCATCTGCTTCCAACTGCCAGTCAGCTATCAACATATCTTTGAGAGTATGCGTGACCCTAATCGCAGGAAGTTGTGTACTATTGGGTAATAAACCTAAACTTAGCATATGCCGAATCAATCGTTGAGCATGTTCTAATTCTTCTTCAGATTCTTGCCGTAACTTACTGGCGGCTTCTGTAAACCCCCACAATTCACACAAGGTAGCCTGTGTAAGATATTGCTGAACTGCAGCCATTTCGTGACTTAAAGCACGATGAAGATAGCCAGTTAGTTTAGGGTTCATTAACATGATAGCTTAACCAGTAACTCAGCCGACTTCAGGGGGTGTAACATCTTTCATTGCTTCAGGCAATATGAGTTCTATTTCATCATGCACGCGCGCTATGATATGGGCTGAAACCAGACCATCACCGACACGTTCGCACGCATCAGCACCAGCACGAACCGCCGCATTCACTGCTCCAGTTTCACCACGTACTAATACAGTCACGTAACCACCACCGACAAACTGACGCCCTACAAGGCGAACTTCAGCCGCTTTGGTCATAGCATCTGCGGCTTCAATAGCAGGCACTAAACCACGGGTTTCAATCATACCTAATGCAACTCCAGATATATTACTCATAGAACTCTCCTGATTAATTCGCTATTTAGCTTATTAATGAATGCATACGTTTACTTTAATAGCTCTAAATAGAGTTATGTCAACGCTAAGCCAATATCACCAGCTATTTACTCTTAATAGATGAAGGAAGTATGTTTTCTACTTCGCCATGAACACGCGCAATAATATGAGCTGAAACCAGACCATCACCAACACGTTCACATGCATCAGCACCAGCACGAACCGCTGCGTTTACCGCACCTGTTTCACCACGTACTAAAACTGTAACATAACCACCACCAACAAACTCACGACCTACAAGACGAACTTCTGCCGCTTTAGTCATTGCGTCCGCTGCTTCAATTGCAGGTACTAGACCACGTGTTTCGATCATTCCCAATGCAACTCCAGATATACTTGCCATTTTATTTCTCCTGACTTATCGTCAATTTATAATTCGAATTCACTTTTTATAAAAAAAGTAAATATGAAACTTGTACTAACTCAGTTTATTTAATAAATTTTATTTAATAACTGTTGGTAAGATATTTTCTACTTCGCCGTGAACACGCGCAAT
>CAZSXI010000077.1:0-6586 GCA_964611045.1 uncultured Cocleimonas sp.
TCCACTCATCTCATAAGGGAATACTAGCCAATCTTCTGTTTGGTGAAGCGTAAAATCAGGCTCAATATCAACGGCCTTGTAGGAGGGTCGTTGCCAAAGTGTCGCTATTTTGACTTCTTTGGGCATATTTCGTTTTAAGCGATAGCGTAGTCGATTGATAATAGCGTCTATATTTTTGCCTGTGCTAAAAACATCATCGACTATCAATAAAGAATCATCGGCATTTAAGTTTTCTAATAAATATTGTGTGCCGTGCACGCGTAATTCAGCATCTGGCGATGCGACACTCTCGTGGTAATAGGGTTGCCCACGGTACGAGGTGCGTAGTGATAGGTGATTGCTTTCAATGCCAAGCGTTTGTAAACACTCTTGCACATAAATCCCTACCGCACTACCGCCACGCCAAAGACCAACAATAAAGGTGGGTTTGAAACCACTTTCAAAAATTTGTACGCCTAATTTGAATGAATCTAAAATCAGTGTTTCTTCATCGAGGAATTTCTTTTTCATTGTGTGTTTTACATAATGGTTGAAAGTTGAATATACTCTCATCATATGAGCAAAGTCTATTTAACTGCACAGGGATTATTAGAAGATTCCTTCAAGCTGGCGCAAAAAGTATTAGAAAGTGGGTTCGAACCTACATTCATCATCGCAGTGTGGCGTGGTGGTGCGCCGATTGGTATTGCGGTGCAAGAATATTTGCACTTTCACGGTATTCACGCTGATAACATCGCTATTCGCACATCTTCATACAGTGGCATTGACAATCAATCGCGCGAAGTAAAAGTATCGGGTTTGGATTACTTAATCAAAAATATGCAACACGAAGATCGTCTGCTGATTGTTGATGATGTGTTTGATACGGGACGCTCGGTTGAAGCGATTATTGATGAGTTAACAAAAAAACTTCGTTTAAACACGCCCGAAGATATTCGCATCGCCGTGCCATATTACAAACCCACCCGAAACCAAATTGACCGAGAGCCAGATTTTGTGGTGCATGAAACGGCAGATTGGTTGAAATACCCGCATTCATTAGAAGGCTTGGATGTGGATGAAATGCGTGAAAAGCGACCTAAGATTTATGAAATCATCAAAGACTCTCTAAATAAGTTAGCCTAAAAATAGTTTTAATATTTTATCATGAAGCATCAGAGAGCTAATAACTATACACTCACGCAACTATAGCCATTGCAAACCTACAGGATTAATCCATGTCTTTATTAAAAAAACTATTCTTTGGAATTCTATTATTACTCGTGATTGCCATCGGAGGGGTTTTCATTTTTGTATCTACATTTGATGCAAATCAGTACAAGGAACAAATTACTTCAGCCGTTAAAAAGCAAACCGGTCGTGATTTATCCATTCAAGGTGATCTAAAGCTTTCAGTTTATCCTGATATTGCAATCGATCTTGGTAAGACCACTTTTGCTAATGCATCTGGTTTTAGCGAGCAGATGTTTGCAACGATAGAATCGGGAAAAATATCCGTTAAATTATTACCGTTATTAAAAAAGGAGCTGAAGGTAGATCGGATTCACCTTAATTCTCTAAAATTAAACCTACACAGAAAAGCAGATGGTTCTACAAATTGGGATGACCTTATTCAATCTAAATCTGTTGAAACGGAGACTAAAACGGAGTCAGCGATTACAAAGACCATCCAAGAAACGATTAACAATTTATCAATCGCAGGAATAGTTGCCAAAAATACAGAAATTCATTGGAAAGATGATCAAGCCAAGCAAGATATTACCTTAACATCGTTTAATTTAGAGACAGGAGTGATACAACAAGACAAGCCTTTGCCCGTAGACTTATCCTTTATTTTAAAACAGAAAAATCCTGCAATGACTGCTGCTATCGAAGGCAGTACCATTGTTTCTTTAAAGAGTGATCAATCTTTCTCTTTAGCTAACCTAAAAATAAAAAGTAAAATCACGGGTTCTCAAATCCCAAATGGAGCGTTAGATATAGACCTTGCAGGAAATGTTAATGGTAGTACAGCAGTGATTACTGTACCTGATCTTTCTGTTCAAACTAAGCTCACGGGTGATCTTATTCCTGAAGGTGTGGTTAAAACGAATGTAAACGGTAAAGTCCGTTTTGATCTTAAAACACAGCAACTATCTATTGGTCAGTTAAAAATAGACAGTTCGGCGAGTGGAAAGCGCTTGGCGGGAGGAAACCTCCAAGCATTGATAACGGGTGATTCAACTCTGAACCTCAAAAATATGAAATTGGTTATCCCTAACTTAGCGATTAATGCAAAGCTGACTGGAGGTCATATCAAAGGCGGTACTGCTACAGCCAATATATCAGGCGACACTCAATTTGATATTGATAAACAATTTTTAACCATTTCTAAGTTGAAATTAGATTCAACTGCAAATGGTGACATCCTAAAAAATGGCAAAGCTAATGCGCAAGTGACTGGCGATATTCAAGTAAACCTTAAGCACTCACAAATTAAGTCTCCTCGTATCACCATCAACTCTCATGTCGAAGGTGGGCTAATTCCAGGTGGAAAACTAACCCAGCAAGCTCAAGGCAATATGGATTTAAACTGGGCCAAAAACCAAGGTGGCGTTAATTTATCTAATTTATTGGTAAATGTAGCTGGATTAGAGTTAAAAGGTAGCCAAGTTAAACTTCAGCCTTTGGCGGCAAAGCCAGCTGTTTCTGGGCAGTTTCAAACAAACACTTTTAACCTGAAAAAAGTACTTAAAACATTGGGTGTTGATTTGCCCCCGACAAATAACCCTAAAGCTTTTTCAAAGGTACAAGCGCAGTTTGCATTAACGGCTGATACGGATACCGCAGATTTGAGAAACCTTAAGTTGACTTTAGATGCTTCAAAATTAACAGGTAATGTTTCCGTTAAAAGCTTTGCAGCCCCAAACATTCAAACACAACTGACAATCGATAAAATTAATGTGGATGATTACTTAGCGCCAGTGAGTGAAAGTAAACCCAAGGGAAAAACCGCGTCTTCAGACAACCAACCTCTATTACCATTAGATGCTTTAAGAAAATTAGACATGGATGGTCGTTTCAAAATAGGATCCATGGTGCTGAATAAATTATCTCTTAGTAATATAAATGCACATGTAAAAGCTAAAAAAGGTTTGATTATTATTGACCCTGCCAATGCTAATTTATACAAAGGAACATACAAAGGTCGTATTACTTTAGATGCAACAAAAACACCGCCTACGATGAAGATGCACCATGAATTGGTTGATTTACGCTCTGAAGGATTATTATTTGATTTGTTTGCTGATAAATATATATCTGGAAGCACAAAACTTGTAACAGATTTAAATTCACGCGGAAATACCATAGAAGCGTTACTAAAGAACCTAAACGGAAATACTAGCGTCTCATTTAAAAATGGTAGTATCCGCGACTCTAGCTTGGCAGAAAAAGTTTCATTAGCCGTTCGAGCCTTTGAGAAAAAAGAAATCAAAGATGGCAAGTCGATCGTAAAATTTACAGGTTTAAGTGGTGATTGGAAGACAACTAATGGGGTTTTTACCACAAAAAATCTAAGCCTACTATCACCCTATTTTAATGTGCTTGGGGCGGGTACTGCCGACATTGCAAATCAGAAACTAGACATAACATTACAGATTGGGCCAAAGCCAAAGAAAGGGGAAAAGAACCTTGTAGCACCTATACGTATTCATGGCCCATTTGATAACTTGAAATATTCATTGGATATGAAAGCGATGTTAAAAGCATTGGCTCAAGCTGATATCGATAAAGCGAAGAAGCAAGTTCAAGAAAAACTCAAGCAAGCCGAAAAAACAGCAAAAGCTAAATTGGTAGCTGAGAAATTGAAAGCAGAGCAACGTATAAAATTGCAACTCAAGACCAAAGAAGAAGAATTAAAGAAAAAACTAAGCGCCAAAGTTGGTGATGATCTTGCCGCTAAGTTGAAGCAAAAACTAAAGCTAAAAGATAATGCTACCGATAGCTCTGATCCATCTACGGATACGGCAGATGCACCTAAAAGTGTTGAAGACGAACTTAAAGATAAATTGAAAAATAAGCTGAAGAATTTATTCTAGGTTTGCTAAAAAATAAAATCATATGCTCAATTATAGAGCATATGATTTGCAGTCTTTTTATTATTTGACACCCAATAGTTCAACATCAAACACTAATACCGCATTAGGTGGAATACTACCGCCAGCACCACGTGCGCCATAGCCTAGTTTAGATGGAATGGTTAGCGTACGTTGACCACCAACTTTCATGCCTACAACACCTTGATCCCAGCCTTTGATTACACGCCCAGCACCCAGAGGAAAACTAAACGGCGTGCCACGCGTACGTGAGCTATCAAACTGCTTGCCGTGTTTGTCAGCAGCCGCTGCATCAAATAACCAGCCTGTGTAATGAACGGATACGGTTTGACCTGTTTTTGCTTCTTCACCTGTGCCGACCTTTACATCGTCTATAATAAGTGAGCTGATTGGAGAGGGGGCAACAACGACCTCTTTAGATTTTGCGGTTGAAGAAGAATCGCCGCAAGCGGTAGTAAAAAGGCTTGCTGAAAGTGTGAGGATTAATGTAGCTAGTATTTTCATATTCATAGAGGTGCTCTTTAGTCTAATAGTTTCTTTAATGTATACAAAGCATCAAGTGCTTCTCGTGGTGTTAATTCATCAGGCTCGATGGAGTCTAAAGCATTTTTAATTTCTTCGGCAACCATGTCTAGCTTATCCACCTCACCTATAACTTCATCCGCAAAACTTAAATCCAACGACATGGTTTGCCCATGTTGCGGCGCTTGCCTTGCATCTAACTCTAACTGGTGTAGTTTTTTGCGTGCTTGCGAGATTACATTTTTAGGCACGCCAGCTAGTTGCGCCACTTGCAATCCATAGCTTTGATTGGCTGGACCATCTTTCACGGTGTGTAAAAATACAATCTTGTCGCCATGCTCAATCGCATTAATATGCACATTGGCGATGGTACTGATTTTTTCAGGCAGGGCGGTTAGCTCAAAATAATGGGTGGCGAACAGTGTAAAGGCTTGTTTTTTGATTGCCAAAAATTCTGCGAATGCCCATGCTAATGACAAACCATCGAAGGTGCTGGTGCCTCGCCCGATTTCATCCATTAAGACCAATGAGTTTTCAGTGGCATTGTTGAGAATGTTTGCAGCTTCAGTCATCTCCACCATAAAGGTTGAGCGCCCTGTGCTTAAGTCATCATGCGCGCCGATGCGAGTAAATATTCTGTCGATGGGTCCAATAACTGCAGCCTCAGCAGGCACATAACAGCCTATATGTGCCATGAGTACTATCAGAGTTATTTGGCGCATATAGGTCGATTTACCACCCATATTGGGGCCCGTAATCATCAGCATTCGTCGCCCATCATCCATCAATAAATCATTGGGTACAAAAGGGTTATCCAGTGTTCTCTCAACCACGGGATGTCTACCAGCGGTGATTTGAATACCTGCTTGATCGGTAAGCGTTGGGCAACTGTAATTATTGATAACGGCACGTTCGGCAAAGTTGGCAAGCACATCAAGCTCAGCAATATGTTGAGCTGTTTCGCGCAGTGGCAAAATATGATGCGCTAGTTCTTTGAGCAAGTTCTCGTACAAAGCTTTTTCGCGTGATAACGAACGTTCACGCGCTGATAGCACTTTATCTTCAAACTCTTTTAGCTCGGGCAAGATAAATCGTTCTGCCATTTTTAAAGTTTGACGACGAATGTATTCAGGCGGAATGTTTTCTGTCTGTGTGCGTGGAATTTCAATGTAAAAACCATGCACACGGTTGTAAGCCACTTTTAGGCTGGTGATGCCCGTACGTTCTTTTTCACGTGTTTCTAAATCCAGTAAATATTGATCTGAATTTTTGCTTAAATTGCGTAATTCATCCAGCTCATCATCGTAGCCTTCAGCAATTACGCCACCGTCACGAATCAAAACAGGTGGGTTTTCAATCACCGCTTTATCTAGCAAGAAAACCAAATCTTCATGCAGACCAATATTGGCTTGCAGGGTTTGAATATGCGGATTATCAATCGGCTGTAAAACACCGTGAAGCTCAGGTACGGTTTTAAGTGAATTATTCAAAGTCGATAAATCACGGGGTCGTGCAGAGCCCAAAGCAATGCGCGAAATGATGCGTTCAATATCACCAACATGGCGTAATGATTCGTGCAAGGTCTCGTAATGGTATTGGTGAATTAGGCTATCTACCGCTTGGTGACGATTGCGTAATATATTTTGATCGCGCAGAGGCTTGTTCAACCAACGGCTCAATAAACGTGCGCCCATACTGGTGGCAGTATTATCCAAAACCGAAATCAGCGTGTTTTTATGGTCGCCCATCAAACTGCGTTCAAGCTCTAAATTTCGGCGACTGGCGGCATCTAAAATAATGCCATCGTCTGAGCTTTCGACCTGCAGTCTATTTATATGAGGCAGAGCAGTGCGCTGGGTTTCATTCACATATTGCAATAACGCACCTGCAGCAACAATAGCTGCGGGTAATTCTTCACAACCAAAGCCGGCCAAATCATGCGTACCGAATTGCTTGTGCAATAGTGA
>CAZSXI010000077.1:6686-8706 GCA_964611045.1 uncultured Cocleimonas sp.
GGGTGATCAGCAACTTGCTGGACATTAAATCGTCCATTGCTCAGGTCGATGCTGGCAATACCGTAGCTGTCATCATAACTAGAGACCGCCAACAATAAATTATCACGGCGCTCTTCTAATAAATAATCATCGGTGACTGTGCCAGGCGTAAGGATACGCATAACTTTACGTTCAACAGGACCTTTTGAAGTAGCAGGATCACCAATCTGCTCGCAAATCCCAACAGAAATTCCTTGCTTGAGAAGCCGCGGTAAATACTGCTCCGCCGCATGGTAAGGAATGCCTGCCATCGGAATCGGCTCACCATTTGCTTTGCCACGAGCCGTCAACGTAATGTTTAAAACCTCGGCAGCACGCTTGGCATCATCAAAAAATAATTCGTAGAAATCCCCCATACGGTAGAACAGTAAAAGCTCAGGATTTTCCGACTTGATGCGCAAATATTGCTGCATCATCGGCGTGTGTTGAGGTTTGGGTTTTGCGGGGGCTCTAGGCATCCGTGCAATGTAACCTAGATTCATTTGTAGGACAATATTAGAGTCATGCTTATCGAATACACACTTGTAAAACAGGTGAAAATAAGGAGATTTTCTTAAGTAAGTTTAAGAACCGCTCTCAATTGTATAATAATTAAGCAAAAAATTTGGTGGGGAGGTGAATTGTGGTACTATCTGGTCGGGCTAATAAAAATATTTATGGGGATAAATATGTTTAAAACAAATACATTAATTGCAATTTCATTATTAGGGTTAACAGCTTGTGGGGGCGGAGGTAGCGGCGCTCCAGCAGTAAAGCTAGTAGACGGCATTTTCAAAGACAGCAATGTGACGGGTTTATCCTATACGGCTGATGCTAAAAGTGGAATAACTGACGCTGGAAAATTTAAATACAAAGAAGGTGAAGATATTACCTTCTCACTGGGCGGTATAGATTTTGGTACTGCTTTAGCAAAGCCTGTGATGACCCCCGTTGATCTTGTAACCGGCGGGACATTAAGCCACACGGAAGTCGTTAATCGAGTTCGTTTATTAATGATGTTGGACGAAGATAATATACCGAGTAACGGCATTGTTATTTCATCTAAAGTACAGGCTAAAGCTGCACAATGGGGTGCTGTTGATTTTGCTGCGGCTGATTTTTTGAATGAAGTGAATACAATACAAGTAGAGGCAACCGCTGAAGATGGTGTTGCTCATTTATTGCCTTCAACCGTAGATGCAATTGCTCACCTTAAAACAACCTTGCTATGTTCGTATGCAGGTGCTTTTGTAGGTGATTATGCTGGCTCTAATGTTGGCAATTTAGCTTTTATGGTTGATCCTGTTACTGGAGAAGTTAAGGGTTCTTCTTATGATTCTGCCAGCCAAGTATCTTTTGAAGTGAATAATATAACAACGATTGATTATGAAAATAGTTTAGATTTTGAAACGGGCGAAAGTTCTGCTAAAAAATTCTCAGGCCAATTAAGTTCTCCAGATGATATGTCAGGTACTTGGGTTAATGTTAGCGAAACAACAAGTACGGGTACTTTCTCAGGCGCTCGACTAGGTGGTGATAATAATGCTACTTATCGTTATACAGCAGCTTTCACTAATGGTGGTAAAGGGCTTTATGTGTTCGATATTGCTAGTGACAATAAAGTGACAGGTACGTCTTACAATGTTAGTAGTCAAACTCAATCAGAATTAACGGGTACAGCAACAGATACTACACTGACAGTGGTAGCCGCAGATGGCACAACAATTGATGGTGTTATCGATAGTGCAACTCTGGCATTGGCGGGGTTATGGCAAAATCTGGGTAATTTAAGTAATGGTGGATTCTCAGGTGGTGGCTGTAAGCTAAACTAATAACGTAACTTAGTTTTACAAAGTTACAAAACGTCAAAAAACAAGGGGGGTGGACTTATAAAATAATATTTATAAGTCCACCCCCCTTGTTTTTTGACGTTTTGTAGATTTTTTAAGCTACTTTTATGTCTCTTAAATCATAAATCCGAGGTCATTCGTATCAAAGTTAC
>CAZSXI010000078.1:0-2636 GCA_964611045.1 uncultured Cocleimonas sp.
CTAACCCTCCCCCTGCTAGGTGGAGGGGACTTTTTTCTTAACTTACTGGCATTGGCTCAGGGTAAACTAAGCCCGCCTACAGAAGATTTCTTATAGACTCTATTCAGTAAATCTGCTTTCATAATACAACTAAATGAATAATCCAAACGAAACAGCCTTAACCCCCAACGCTTATACTTGGCAATCTCTAAAAGCCTTTGTATTCCAACATAAGAAATCTCTCATTTTTGCCAATATTGTCGCCATCATTGCGACACTACTTATCGTCCCTATTCCGTTATTGATGCCCGTTTTGGTCGATGAGGTTCTACTAAACCAACCCGGCGCATTACTCGCAACGGTAAATACTTTTTTACCACTAGATTGGCAAACACCAACGGGATACATCTTTGTTTTTACCGCGATAACACTATTATTACGTGTCGGGGGTTTATCCCTATTAGTGCTTCAAACGCGTGTTTTCACACTCATTGCCAAAGATATTACTTACAATATACGCAAAGATTTATTGTCTCGTGTTAATAGTATCTCCATGTCTGAATATGAAACCTTGGGCAGTGGCACAATCAGTTCACACTTTGTGGTAGATGTTGAAACCATTGATAAATTTATCGCCGAAACGGTGAGTAAATTCATTGTCGCCATATTGCTCATTATCGGCATAATCGCTGTGCTCTTTTGGTTGCATTGGAAGTTGGCGCTGATCATTATTTTTCTCAATCCCTTGGTTGTCTTTGTCACGCTAAAAATGGGCAATTATATTAAAGAACTCAAGAAAAATGAGAACAGTGCGTTTAGCCGTTTTCAACAATCACTCACCGAAACCTTGGACGGTATTCAGCAGATACGCGCCAGCAACCGTGAACGATTTTTCTTCTCGCGATTATCAGGGCAAGCCAAACAAGTACGTGATCATTCTGCACAATTTTCGTGGAAGAGCGATGCAGCCAGCCGCCTTTCATTTTTAGTCTTTTTAACGGGCTTTGATATTTTCCGTGCTATTGCGATGGTAACTGTGGTTCTATCTGATCTTAGTATTGGTCAGATGTTTGCTGTATTTGGCTATCTTTGGTTTTTAATGAATCCCGTGCAAGATGTATTAAACATTAACTACGCATGGTTTGGTGCAAAGGCTGCACTTGCGCGCATCAATGCATTAGCCGATTTAAAAGCAGAGCCAAACTATCCGCACGAAGTAGACCCCTTTGAAAATAAACACACAGTTAGCGTGCGCGCAAAAAATATCACCTTTGCCTACGGAAACAAGCGTCCAGTATTAAAAGATGTGAACTTAACCATTCCTGCTGGGGGAAAAATAGCCTTGGTTGGCGCAAGTGGCGGTGGCAAATCTACCTTCGTTCAAGTCTTACTTGGTTTATATCAACCCCAACAAGGCACACTCTATTTTGATGATGAGCCAGTAACTCGCATCGGTTTAGATGTTGTGCGTGAGAATGTAGCAACGGTGTTGCAACACCCTGCGCTATTCAACGACAGCGTTCGCATGAATTTAACGCTAGGGCAAGGTATTGATGATAAAGAGCTTTGGAATGCTTTAGAAATAGCTCAACTCAAAGACACCATAAATGATTTAGAAGATGGCTTAGACACCATTGTCGGCAAACAAGGTGTGAGGTTATCAGGTGGGCAACGTCAACGCCTCGCTATCGCGCGCATGATTTTAAGCAACCCCAAAGTAGTCATTTTGGATGAAGCTACCTCATCGCTTGATACCGAAACAGAAAAAAACCTCCACAAAGCACTGAGTGAATTCCTAAAAAATCGCACCACCCTTATCATCGCCCACCGCCTAAGTGCCGTACGCCAAGCCGATCATATCTTTGTATTTGAAGACGGACACATCATTGAGCAAGGAAAACACGATGATTTATTACAAAAAGATGGGCTATATCGTCGCCTTTATGGCGAGTAAGTCTTGAAATACTGTTAATTTAACCCAATTCTTGTAATTTATAGATCCACCCCCCCTGTTTTTTGCTGATTTGTAATAAATTTATACGCAATAACTCGTACAAATCAGCAAAAAACAGGGGGGGTGGCTTAAATTTTTAATGATTAAAGCCCATAAGAATAAAGGTAATAACAAAAATGAAACAATATCGAGGAACAACCATCCTTTCTGTGCGCCGTAATGGCAAAGTTGTGATTGGTGGCGATGGTCAAGTCTCACTTGGCAATACGATTATGAAAGGCAACGCCCGAAAAGTGCGCCGTTTGTATGATGACCAAGTCATTGCAGGTTTTGCAGGCGGTACGGCCGATGCGTTTACCCTGTTTGAAAAGTTTGAAGCCAAGTTGCATGAGTACAATGGCAACTTAACCCGCGCAGCGATCGAGTTGGCTAAAGATTGGCGAACAGACCGTGGTATGCGCCAGCTTGAAGCTTTGTTGGCGGTGGCTGATAAAGACACGTCTTTGATTATCACGGGTAATGGCGATGTGATTGACCCTGAAGATAACTTGATTGCGATTGGTTCTGGTGGACCTTATGCACAATCTGCTGCTCGTGCTTTGTTGGATAGCACTGATTTATCGGCGCGTGATATTGTTGAGAAGGCTTTGGGTATTGCGGGTGATATTTGTATTTATACCAATCATAATCGCACTATCGAAGA
>CAZSXI010000078.1:2736-8635 GCA_964611045.1 uncultured Cocleimonas sp.
TTTTCATAACCCCACCCCAGCCCTCCCCCCTACTTAGGGGAGAGGGAGCTAAACAAAAAGAGAAAAAATCATGTCAATGACACCAAGAGAAATCGTTCAAGAATTAGATAAGCACGTTGTTGGACAACAAGATGCTAAACGCGCGGTTGCAATCGCATTACGAAACCGCTGGCGTAGACAACAGCTTGATGCTGATTTGCGCCAAGAAGTTACCCCTAAAAATATCCTCATGATTGGCCCTACGGGCGTGGGTAAAACTGAGATTGCACGTCGTTTAGCAAAGCTTGCTAATGCGCCGTTTATTAAAATTGAAGCAACCAAGTTCACAGAAGTAGGTTATGTGGGCAAAGAGGTTGATTCAATTATTCGTGATTTGGTTGATGTGGCCGTTAAGCTCACACGTGACCAAGAAATTAAAAAAGTTAAAAATCGCGCAGAAGATGCGGCAGAAGATCGCATTTTAGATATTTTAATTCCACAGCCAAAAGCTGATAGCGAGTGGATGGGCGATAGCGAAAAAAAATCAGTCACAGAAGAAAACCCAACCCGCCAAAAATTTCGTAAGAAGTTGCGTGAAGGAAAACTCGACGACAAAGAAATCGAGATAGAAATGTCGGCAAGCCCAGCGGGTGTAGAGATAATGACACCACCTGGCATGGAAGATATGGCAGATCAACTTCAAGGCTTATTCGCAAATATGGGCCAGGGGAAAACTAAAAAGCGTAAGCTAAAAATCAAAGATGCACTCAAAGAATTAGCCGAAGAAGAAGCACATAAGCTGGTAAATACTGAAGATTTAAAAGCGCAGGCAGTAGAAAATGTTGAGCAAAATGGCATTGTATTTCTTGATGAGATTGACAAGGTCGTTCAAAAAGGTGAAATGGGTGGCGCGGGCGTTTCACGCGAAGGTGTACAGCGCGATTTATTACCATTAATCGAAGGTTGTACGGTTACGACAAAACACGGCATCATCAACACCGACCATATTTTATTTATTGCATCAGGCGCATTTCACTTAGCAAAACCTTCTGACTTGATCCCTGAATTACAAGGGCGTTTACCGATTCGTGTTGAGCTTACCGCATTAACGGCTGATGATTTTAAGCGCATTTTGGTAGAGCCAGATGCATCCCTCACTGAGCAGTATCAAGGCTTGCTTAAAACTGAAGGTGTAAACGTAGAATTTACCGATGATGGTATTCAACGAATTGCTGAAACTGCATTTCAGGTTAATGAGCAGACAGAAAATATCGGTGCAAGGCGCTTACATACAATTGTTGAACGCCTACTTGAGGAGGTGCTTTATTGCGCGCCTGATTGCACTGATGACGTAGTTGTTGATGCTAAAATGGTTGATGATGTTTTAGGTGACTTAATTCAGGATGAAGACCTGAGCCGTTACATTTTGTAGGGGTTTCTACCTTATCGCTAAACATCAGTTACAATGCAGAAAATAGTTTAGGAAATTGAAAATGACTCCAACAAATATTGCTCTACACCAAAAATCACGCGTTTTGGAATTAACATGGCCAGACGATGTGACACACAATCTACCTTGTGAATACCTACGTGTCTTCTCACCTTCGGCAGAAGTACGTGGGCACGGCCCAGGACAAGAAACACTGCAACTCGGTAAAGAAAACGTCAATATCAAAGACATTGAACCTATCGGTCACTACGCTGTAAAACTCGGCTTTGATGATAACCATGACAGTGGTTTATACGACTGGGGCTTGCTACGCGAACTAGGCGACAACTACGACGAATACTGGAAAGATTATTTAGCGCGTTGTGATGAAGCGGGTTACGAGCGTAAACAGCCTGGACAAATCATATAGCAATTTAAAGATGTCCACGAAAGGCACGAAAAAAGACGAAAATGTCTAATAATATAGTTTTTAAAGATGAGTCTTATTTGATTCAGGGTGCTATTTTTAATGTTTATCGTGAGATAGGTTGTGGCTTTTTAGAATCCGTTTATCAAGAATGTTTAGAAAAAGAGCTTCACTTACAAAGCATTCCTTTTGTTTCACAGCAAGAATTGAAACTACAATATAAAGGGCAAACTCTGAATCAAACCTATAAGCCCGATATTGTTTGTTATAATTCAATTATTATCGAGCTTAAAGCACTGTCTAAAATAACCCCACAACACAAAGCGCAAGTAATGAATTACTTAAAAGCCTCTGGGATAAAGCTCGGTTTATTAGTAAACTTTGGCAGTTATCCTAAAGTAACTATCGAGCGAATAGTCTTATAAACTTTTCGTGTTTTTTTCGTGCCTTTCGTGGACATTTTTTATATGTGGATTGACGACCTAAAATACAATGACGACGGACTCATCCCCGCTATCGCCCAACAACACGACACCAAAGAAGTGTTAATGATGGCGTGGATGAATAAAGCCTCTATCGAAGAGAGCCTTGAAACAGGGCGTGTGTGTTATTGGTCGCGTTCTCGTCAAGCCTTTTGGCGCAAGGGAGAAAGCTCGGGGCAGATTCAATTGCTCAAGCAATTCCGAGTTGATTGCGATAGCGATACGCTACTATTACTAGTTGATCAAACAGGACCTGCTTGTCATACAGGTCGTCGCACTTGTTTTTATAAAGTAGCAGATGATCAAGAGCTAATAATTGATTCAGAGCCATTAATAGACCCGAAAGAACTTTACGGCAAATAAAATGAAATGGGCTCTACTCAAAATAATTCGCGGTTATCAGCTATTTTTAAGCCCAGTACTTGGCAGTAGTTGCCGTTTTGAGCCAACTTGTTCTTGCTACACTCATACTGCCATTAAAACGCACGGTGCCCTTAAAGGAACATGGCTAGGCATCCGCCGCATTGGCAAATGTCATCCTTGGAATGAAGGCGGTTATGATCCTGTGCCAGAAAAAGACGGTAAAAACTAATGAATCTTAGTCCACCCCCCTTGTTTTTTGACGATTTGTACACTTTTCTTCATACAAATCGTCAAAAAACAAGGGGGGTGGACTCTAAATAATGGGGGTTTTTACTAGTTTTTGCCTATGTAGCTTACGCGGTAGATTGCTCCAGCCCTATCATCTGATATTAGCATTGAGCCATCAGGCATTATCAACGTGTAGGCGGGCCTTCCCCATGCCGATTGACCTTGTAACCAGCCAGAGACAAAGGTTTCATAGCCAATAACTTTAGAATTCTGTATTTTCGCCATCCCAACACGATAACCACTTTTTTGACTTCTATTCCAAGAACCATGTTCGGCTACAAATAATTGATTGAAGTATTTTTTAGGGAATGTCTGCCCTGTATAAAAGCTGATGCCTAGTGGCGCAACATGTGCGCCTAATTGAATGGCTGGTGGACTAAAATCATCACAAGAAAACGCATTGTAATCAGGATCAATAACGTCTCCTCCGTGACAGTAGGGAAACCCAAAATTTTGTCCTGTTTTTTCTACATGGTTTATCTCATCTGCAGGAATATCATCACCCATCATATCTCTACCATTGTCACTCAACCAAAGTTTTTTGGTTTGCGGGTGCCAAGTGAAACCGACAGAATTACGAATGCCTGTTGCTACCACTTTTTCATCGCTACCATCTGCTTTCATGCTGCGAATTTCTGCGAATCCTTGTTTAAGGCAAACATTGCAAGGAGCACCAATTGAAATATACAAACGCTCATCAGGGCCAAACGCAATATAACGCCAGCCATGGTGTCTTGCCCTTGGGAGGTCGTTTCTAATGATGATAGCTTGTGGTGGCTTGGCAAGGTTTTGTTCAATATTATCCAAACGTAAAATTCGATCAACCGCCGCGATATACAAGGCGCCTTTGTGAAAGGCTAAGCCGTTGGGCATATTTAAGTTACTGGCAATGGTATAGGTTTTTCTTCCTTTGATAGCATAAACCTTACCTGCACTTCTTGTGCCGACAAAGAGCGTGCCTTGTTTTCCCAATACCATGGTTCTTGCGTTGTCTAAACCACTTGCGTATAGCTCTATTTTAAAACCTGTAGGTACTTTTAGTAAATCTATTCTGGGTTCACTAAAGCAGAGGGCAGTTGTGGCTAATGCTAAAAATAATAATATGAGTTTATTCATCACCTAAGTTTAGAACATTTAGATCAAATTGAGTTCTGTCAGTCATCTATAAACTTAAAAATTGAATATAAAATATAAAAGCTAGTAAAAAAAGAGGCCAATAAGTCGTTCTAGTGGACTGTTATTAGCAGCACAGCAATCGCGGTGCATTAAATGCGAACAAAAAAGAAACTTAAAGTTTGTTTATTATTTGAAACCGTATATAGTGTAAATGAATATTATTCAACTATGAGAACCCTATGTCGGCAGTTATATCTACTAACTCTCCATTGGATCAAGTTTCTTTTCTAACGACTCCTTCTCATGCAAAGATTGAAGATAGCTTAATATCGCTTTTTGCTGGTGCTGGCGGGCTAGATATTGGCTTCCATAAGGCTGGTTTTCAGACTTTATGGGCGAATGACTTTGATAAAGTTATTGTTCCTTCTTACAAAAATTACTTTCCTGACGTTCTATTTGATGATCGCTCTATTACAAAAATTCCTAACTGTGATATCCCAAAAACCGATGGTATTATTGGTGGACCTCCTTGTCAGTCATGGAGTGAGGCTGGAGCCAAACGTGGTGTAAAAGACCCGAGAGGTAAGCTGTTTTTTGAATACATTCGGATTTTGAAATATATACAACCTAAGTTTTTTGTTGCTGAAAATGTGTCAGGAATCCTACACAGTAGAAATAAAGAAGCATTTAATAATATTGTGAAAATGTTTGAAGATGCAGGTTACGATGTTACTTGGCAACAACTTAATGCCAGTGATTATGATGTGCCTCAGGATAGAAAAAGAGTCTTTGTCGTTGGTTTTCGAAAAGATCTACATATTAAGTTCTCCTTCCCAAAAGCTAAGCAAGAAAAAAGAACACTAAAAGATGCTATTTATGATTTAAAGGATTTGCCACTAGGTGAAACTTCTGAGGTTTTAAATCATGAAATAACAGATACTGGTTATTCTTCAATGTTTATGTCGCGCAATAGGGTGAGAGCGTGGGATGAGCAATCCTACACCGTTGTTGCTATGGATAGACAAACACCATTACATCCACAGGCTCCAAAAATGTTATCGACGGGAGAGAAGGATAAACGAATTTTTGCACCGGGCTTTGAAGATAAGTACCGCCGTTTTAGCGTGAGGGAATGCGCAAGAATACAAACCTTTCCTGATGATTATGAATTTTTATATTCTCATCCACGAAACGGTTACAAAATGGTCGGTAATGCTGTTCCTGTTAATCTAGCGTATTCAATTGCTCAACAAATCAAAAAATATTTGGCAAATGCAATAACATAAATGGCTTCTCAAGTAAGAAATGGTAAAGCTTTCGAGTGGTCGGTTGGGATAGGGCTGGTTAATAGCTTTGACTTTGAGCTACAGGATGATGAGGTGGCTAAACACAATAAAGCTTGTTTTGATGATGCAGGACTTTCAGAAAAACAACGGAATAATTATCAACAGAGTGCAAAGTATGCTGCTGAACATATTGTTGCAAAAGAAAAGCTGGAGAATTTCTCTGGAATAATCAGCTTTTTGCCTGATAAAAAAGGCAAAGAGGGTGATGTTAGAGATATTGTAATAACAACTAAAGGTAAAGAAGTTGGTATTTCTTGTAAAACCAACCATGAGGCTTTTAAACATTCACGCTTATCAAAAGATAATGATTTTGTGAAACGCTGGGGCTTGCACCCTGATGGCTGTAGCCAACACTATTTTGATACAATAGCTCCAGTTTTCGATGAGTTAAAGAAAATTAGAACAGAGAGCAAACAAACCGCTAGATGGTCAGAGTTGGATGATGTTCCTGCTCGATTTTATTGGCCAA
>CAZSXI010000079.1:0-8605 GCA_964611045.1 uncultured Cocleimonas sp.
TCCACCATCAACTTCTTTATATTGGCAATCGCCTTTGCAGGGTTTAAATCTTTGGGACAAGAATCAGTGCAATTCATTATGGTGTGGCAACGGTAGAGCTTGAAGGGGTCTTCCAAATCGTCTAAGCGTTCACCCGTAGCATCATCACGTGAATCACTAATCCATCTATAGGCATTTAGTAACGCAGCTGGGCCTAGAAAGCGATCACTATTCCACCAATAACTGGGGCAACTGGTTGAACAGCAGGCACATAAAATACATTCGTACAGTCCGTCTAGTTCTTTTCTATCTTCTACCGATTGTAATCTTTCTCTATCAGGTGGAGCAGGGGTGTCGGATTTCATCCATGGCTCTACGGATGCATATTGCGCGTAAAAATTGGTGAGATCTGATACCAAATCTTTAACCACGGGTTGATGTGGAAGAGGGTAAACGGTGACATCGCCTTCAATTTCATCAATCGCTTTGGTGCAGGCTAGTGTGTTTTTCCCATCGATATTCATAGAGCATGAGCCACAGATTCCTTCACGACATGAACGACGTAATGAAACGGATGAATCGACTTCATCTTTAATTTTTAATAACGCATCTAAGACCATTGGTCCACAGGTATCCATGTCGATATTGAACGTATCGATGGCAGGGTTCTCGCCTGTTGATGGGTCGTAACGATACACCTTAAACACCTTTATGTTGTTTGCGCCTTTGGGTGCTGGGTAGGTTTTACCTATTCTTACGATAGAGTTTGCAGGGAGTTTGAATTCAGCCATTTTAGTTTTCCTTACAAATAATCTAGTAAACGCGTTTTTTAGGTGGAATCACTTCACAATCATCAGTGAGTGTGTACATGTGTACAGGGCGATAATCAAACTTTACATTACCCACGTCATCTACCCATGCCAGTGTGTGTTTCATCCAGTTTTCATCATCACGCTCGGTAAAATCTTCACGGGCGTGACCGCCTCGGCTTTCTTCGCGGTTGTTTGCACCTGCCATTATGGTTTGTGCTTGAATGAGTAGATTATCGAGTTCCAGCGTTTCAACAAGATCAGTATTCCACTGCATAGATCTATCGCTTAAACCTACATCTTTAAAGCTGGCAAATACATCTTTCATCAAATCAACGCCTTCCTGCAGGGTTTCTCCTGTTCTAAATACAGCGGCGTGTTTTTGCATAGTGCGTTGCATTTTATCTCGGATGACAGCAGTCGGTGTTTCACCCTCGGCATGACGTATATTATCAAAGCGTTCTAATAATTTATCGGTGATAGCTTCATCCAATAATTTATGTGGTGTGTCCTTTTCAATGACTTCTGCTGCTCGAATTGCTGCGGCGCGACCAAAGACCACAATATCCAGCAATGAGTTTGAACCTAAGCGATTGGCGCCGTGTACCGATACGCAAGCCGCTTCGCCGATTGCCATTAAACCTGGTACAACTGAATCGGGATCATCACCCTTAATCGTGACCACTTCACCACGGTAGTTGGTCGGGATGCCACCCATATTGTAGTGAACGGTTGGCAGTACAGGGATTGGGTCTTTTGATACATCAACGCCAGAAAAAATACGCGCGCTTTCTGCAATGCCTGGTAAACGTTCATTAATGACTTCAGGGCCAAGGTGTTGCAAGTTTAGGTAGAGATGGTCTTTATCTGCCCCAACACCCCGACCTGCGTTAATCTCTTTTGTCATCGCGCGTGATACTACATCGCGCGAGGCTAAATCTTTGGCATTAGGTGCGTAGCGTTCCATAAAACGCTCGCCTTCAGAATTGGTGAGATAACCGCCTTCACCGCGCACGCCTTCGGTGATTAAAACACCTGCGCCATAAACACCCGTGGGATGAAATTGTACGAACTCCATATCTTGTAATGGTAAACCAGCGCGTAACACCATCGCGTTACCATCACCGGTACAAGTATGCGCAGAAGTTGCAGAGAAGAAGGTACGACCAGAACCGCCCGTGGCTAAAACCACTTCGTGACCTCTAAAACGGTGTAAGTCGCCAGTTGCCAGATCCCATGCCATTACGCCTCTACAAACACCGTCATCCATTATTAAATCAGTGGCAAAGTATTCGATGAAAAATTCTGCTTTGTGTTTGAGCGATTGCTGGTAAAGCGTATGCAAAATTGCATGACCCGTTCGGTCAGCTGCTGCACAGGTGCGTTGCGCCGTGCCTTCACCGAAGTTGGTTGTCATACCACCAAAAGGGCGTTGGTATATTTTGCCTTCTTCTGTGCGTGAAAAAGGTACGCCATAATGCTCTAATTCAATGACGGCAGGGATTGCTTCACGGCACATGTATTCAATGGCATCTTGGTCGCCTAGCCAGTCCGAACCTTTTACGGTATCGTACATATGCCATCTCCAATTATCATCGCCCATATTGGCAAGTGCGGCAGACATTCCGCCCTGTGCAGCCACAGTGTGACTACGAGTAGGGAAGACTTTGGTGATACACGCTGTGCTTAAACCCGCCGTTGCCATGCCTAATGTGGCGCGCAAACCTGCACCGCCTGCGCCTACGATGACGACATCGTATTCGTGGTCGATTATGTTGTAATCTTTTTTATAGTCTTTTGATGACATTATTTACATGTGCCTCTTAAGCAGAGATTGAAATTTTAAGTATGGAGAAAATGCCTAGAACTGCGAAGAAGAACAGCAATAGGTTTGAAATAATAATAGTGATGGTGCGTTTGCCATGACTAGAAATGTAATCTTCGAAAATAGCCTGCATCCCTAATGCCCCATGATAAAAACCTGCGATTAATGTAACGACCAAAAGCACAGCGTTAAAAGGTGAACTTAACCATATGACGATGCTTACATAATTGGCATTGGGTAGAAAAGCCAAGCTCAGGCAAAACCAAATAACCAAAGGAATCAGCGCAAGCGCGGATATCCGTTGCATCATAAAATGTTCAGTACCGCTTTTAGCAGAACCTAGTCCTTTTACTTTTGAGAGTGGGGTTCTTAAATTATTCATGATTTATACGACCACCAACTTTGCGATAAGCCATGTTAAGGCGGTGAGTGTGACTGTGGCGATTAATACTAAGATTGCAGATTTCTCGGCAGTTTTTAGATCAAAACCCTTGCCAGCATCCCAAAATAAATGGCGAATACCGTTACAAAAGTGATAATAAAGTGAGGCAGTGAAGCCGATAAGAACCAAATGCCCAAACCAGCTAGAGATTAGCCAATGCATACTTGCCCAAGCACTTTCGCCACTGGCTACGCTTGCTAAGGTGATGGCTAGTAGTATTAAGCCGATGGTTAAAACCACACCTGTGCCACGGTGCAAAATTGAGAGCTTTGCCGTGATGGGTAGTTTGTAGATTTGTAAATGTGGCGACATGGGTCGCTTGTCTGTCCAGCTCATTTTTTTCTCATTGTTAAGTTATCAATAATTCCAATAAATTTGCATACTGTAAGCCCACCTTCGACAAGCTCAGGCTACGGTATAGTTCCCTGAGCTTGTCGAAGGGTACGGAGCTATGTTTTATTTGCTACGAAATACACCTTCTTCGACAATTACAGTCGCTAAAAGTCAATACAACGTCCGTTCTTTTCCCAATCGCCATAGCGAGTAGGCTCTAATCCTTTCCTTCCACCGACTTCTTTTTCGGGTATTTTTTTCTGTTTTGAATCATCGCTATCCATGTCTTCTTTTATAGACTGCTTCTCAGCTTTTTTCTGTTTAATTTTCTGTTTTTGTGGATTATTTTTCACTTAATCTACCCCTCGTTTTTTAGCCAGATAATCCTTGGATTGCATCTCAATCAATCTACTCGCTGTACGCTCAAATTCAAAGGCAAGACGCGTACCGATATACAACTCTGTTGGGATGGCTTCTGCTGTAACAATCACATTGACGTGACGATCATAAAACTCATCGATCATATTTACAAAACGGCGTGCCGCATCATTTTGCAGGGAGGTCATAATAGGAATATCTGAAATCATTATGGTATGAAAGAATCGTCCGAGCTGAATATAATCATCGGTTGAACGATTAGTTTCGCACAGTGTTTCAAAACTAAACCACGCTATGCCGTCTGCCCATTGAATGACAGGAATTTTCCGGGTGTTTATCAAAACATGCTTACGTTTTTTATGACGATTAACCGCAACTAAGGAAGTGAAATATTCGTTCATCTTCTGATCAGCACTTTCTTTGGTAAGATTACTGTTTATTAACTGATAAACATCTGCCTGCTCAAGTAAACGCATTCTATAATCAATACCACTATTCATATTAATGACTTTGGTTTTATCTTCAAATAAAGCAATGGTAGGTAGAAAACGAGAACGTTGTAAGCCATCTTTGTACAAACCTGATGGAGGAACATTCGATGTAGTGATTAACGTTACTCCATAATCAAAAAGGTGTGCGAAAAGCTGTGCAAGTATCATGGCATCCGTAATGTCATTCACGTGCATCTCATCAAGGCACAACAGTCGTGTTTTTTTTGAAAATGTTTTGGCGACGGCTTTCAGTGGATTTTCTATATGAGCGTGTTGTTTTAAATCTTCATGCACAATTTGCATAAAACGGTGAAAGTGCAAACGCATCTTGTTTTCAATAGGCAGGTGCTTAAAGAAGAAATCCACCATGTGAGTTTTGCCATAGCCAACTCCACCCCAAATATAAAGACCTTTAACAAAAGGGTGCTTATCCTCAGAATCATCTTTGCCAAAAGAAAAACTACGCGAAATAAATTGATCAAATTTTGATGTTTCTTCTTCGGGAGGTGCAGGCGTTAGTAAACCGTTATAGACAGTTTGTAGCTCTAGTATAATTAGCTTTTGATTTGCATCGAATGAGATTTCACCCATTTCAATGGAGTTCTGGTAATGCTCCGTGAGCGCATTGGAATTTATCATTAACTTTTTATCTGTATTTTCCAACGTGCTAAAGTCTCTACTTAATGCTCTTAATCATATAATACTTTATAATAAAGAAGCTTAGCCCCACGAAACATTAATGATGGCTATAGATTTTCTACGAATGACTAGAGTATAGAAAACTCTTTACCTTTTTATGCCAAAAAATCCAATTATTTCACCCTTAAAACTTACCGTAAAACCTTCTCTGCAAAAATGGTTAGTGCTAACTATCCCTCATGCAGTGGGAATAATCATAATACTGTCTGTTGTAACTTTCCCGCTTTGGTTAAAAGCCTCTTTAACTCTTTTAATTATTGTTTCGTTTATCTATTACTTACGCCTACATCTTTCTCAAAACACAAAAAAGTCTGTGCTGTCGATTCATCAAGATTCTGCAAAAAACTGGTTTATAACATTGAATAGCAATTCAGGTGAAACCGAGCCTAAAAGTGTCGAATTATTATCTTCAAGCTTTATCAGTAACGCGTTGATAGTTTTGAACTATAGAGATGATCAACGGTCGAACTACAGTGTTTTAATTACACCAGATTCTAACTCTAGCAATGAATTCAGACACTTAACGATTAGGATAAAATTAATAAATATCAAAAAAAGATAATTTTATAGTGACATTCTAAAAAAACTGTATTATCATATTAGCTAATACTAATATACATAGCGGGCTTAGTATAATGACAATAGAAAATAGTACGACCGATAGAGCAGGGCATGGCTCTACAACAGATGCAGTTAAACAAAATTGTGTCTTTATGAATGGCATTCTTGCAGGAAGCAATATGGAAGATGCCTCACGCTCATTAAAAGCAATTTCTCATCCTTTACGTCTTAAAATTCTTTGTGTTTTAGGCAAAGGGGAGTTAAGTGTGCAGGATATTTTGAAAATTGTAGGGACCACCCAAAGCAATGTGTCACAGCACTTGTGTTTATTGAAAGATAAGGGCGTTGTAACATCAAGAAAAGATGCAAATCGTGTTTATTATTCGGTAAAAGACGAAACGATTCAGAAAATTCTGGGTAGTCACGCTACTGATTAGAAGTAATCAGAGGTAACGGGGGAAAAGCGAAAAAATAGTGCCAAATATAGGATATTTTGGCTAATTTATTAAACCACCTCCCCCTTTTTTTGCCGATTTGTACTTAATATAACTTACAAATCGGCAAAAAAAAGGGGGGGTGGTCTATAAAAACAGCTGTTTAACTTAAAAAAGAGGTTTTAAGCGTCTTTTTTCTCACTAGCACAGGCTTCTTTCACCATAGTCTGCAATTCACCTTTCTCAAACATCTCTAATGTGATATCACAGCCACCAATTAACTCACCGTTAACGTAAACCTGTGGAAATGTTGGCCAATCAGCATAACGTGGTAGATTTTGAAATATCTCAGGGTCAGTAAGCACGTTTACATACGCAAACTCTTCGCCACACCCTTGAAGCGCCTGAGCAGTACGGCTAGAAAAACCACACTGTGGCAGCTGAGGAGTGCCTTTCATAAAAACAACCACTGCATTACTTTCTACAGCATCTTTGATTCGATCCATTACATCTACGTCTGACATGATATTCTCACTTTGTTCAATTAGTTTAAAGTTGCTACTGATTATGGGGCTTGTAATGCTTAATTCAAATAAATATTACATTCGACGGGGATAAAATTCACGTCGCCAAAAAACGGCGGCATAAATGAGTTATCCATTTAAAAAACAAATGGTAAGCTCACTAAATAAACATCCCCGCAACCACAGTGCGACCTTCTGCCATAATGATATTAAATGTTCGGCAGGCTGCCTGCGTATCCATGATTTCATAGCCGATACGGTTTTGCACAAGGTATTTTAAAATTTCACGATCTGGAAATATTTGCGTTTTACCCGTGCCCAAAATAATGACTTCAGGTTTCATCTTGTAAAAAGCATCAAAATGCTCAACCGTTAAGGATGATAATTCTTGAGGTTGCCAATCATTTACCAGTTCCATGGGCGATAGAATAAAGGCTTTTTTATGCATCAACCCATTGATTTCTACGCCATCAGATTCGTAGCCTGTGATTTTATATCTTGACTGGTTATTGTCTTCTGCAAATTTCATGAAATATTAGGGTCGTTGTAGGTGTATTTGTAACTATGACTATAAGAAAAGTTATCCGTAAAACAGAGGTCTATCATAGCTAATGGCGATTGACAGTCAAGGTTCACATGGGTAATGTTCCCCGTCTACTATTTTATGATAAATAAGGCTTAAAAATGAAACCTGTTAAGGTCGGTTTGCTGGGGTTAGGAACAGTGGGTGGCGGAACAGCCGTCATTCTAAAAAGAAACGCAGAAGAGATTGCGCGACGTGCAGGACGTGGCATTGAAATTGATTTTATTGCAACGCTAGATGCTGATGCAGCAACTAAACTAGGCATCGAAAATGTACGCCTAACAGACGATGCATTTGCAGTCGTAAATGACCCAGATATTGATATTGTAGTTGAGCTAATTGGCGGTTATTCACCGGCTAAAGAATTAGTGCTTCAAGCCATCGAAAACGGCAAACACGTGGTAACAGCCAACAAAGCCTTAATCGCCATACACGGTGATGAAATTTTTGCCAAAGCACAAGAGAAAGGCGTTGTAGTTGCGTTTGAAGCAGCAATCGCTGGCGGTATCCCTATCATTAAAGCCTTACGTGAAGGTTTGGCAGCAAATCGTATCGAATGGCTTGCAGGAATCATTAACGGTACAGGCAATTTCATCCTGACTGAAATGCGCGACAAAGGCAGAAGCTTTGATGATGTATTAGCAGAAGCACAGGAGCTAGGTTATGCCGAAGCTGATCCTACCTTTGATGTCGAAGGTATTGATGCGGCGCATAAGCTAACCATATTGTCATCAATCGCATTTGGTATTCCATTACAGTTTGATAAAACCTATACCGAAGGCATCTCAAAAATCACTTTGGAAGATGTAGCGTATGCTGAAGAGCTTGGCTACCGTATTAAACATTTGGGCGTGGCAAGACGTACCGAAGCAGGTGTTGAGCAGCGTGTGCATCCAACATTGATTCCAAAATCACGTTTGATTGCAAACGTAAATGGTGTGATGAATGCGGTGTTAGTCAAAGGCGATGCCGTTGGTGCAACGCTGTATTACGGTGCAGGCGCGGGTGATGAGGCGACAGGCTCTGCCGTAATCGCCGATATTATTGATGTGGCGCGCACACTGACAACAGACCCTGAAAATCGTGTGCCGCATTTGGCTTTCCAACCCAATGAGCTTGCGAATATTCCAGTGGTATCAATGGATGCGGTTGAAACTGCATTTTACTTACGCATGACTGCAAAAGATGAAGCCGGCGTATTAGCAGAAGTCACACGTATCCTAGGTGATAAAAATATTAGCATCGAAGCTTTCATCCAAAAACAACCAGAACATGAAGGTGATGATGCCAATATCATCTTGCTCACGCACCGTGTAAACGAAGGTGATATGAATGACGCGCTAGAGCAAATTGAAGCACTGGATGTAATCAGTGGTGATGTAATGAGAATTAGAGTTGAATCATTAAGTTGAGACCTTTGCACGAATCAGATGACGAGTAAAAATGACTAAAAGATGTCCACTAAAAACACGAAAGTACACGAAAAAAGAATAAAAGAATAAAAGAATAAAAGAATAAAAGAATAAAAGAATAAAAGAATAAAAGAA
>CAZSXI010000080.1:0-8565 GCA_964611045.1 uncultured Cocleimonas sp.
GATGAGACATGAAGGTTGTTATTAATCAAAATCACCTTCATTTAAAATCATTGATAGATAATATCGAAGATCATTTTCAACGTTCTTCAGAAGTTTTATATGATCAGCGTAATCAAATTCGTGTAGTTTCTTTTGAAGGGGAAGATTATGTAGTTAAGTCTTTTAAAGTTCCTAATATTATTAATCAACTTGCTTATCGGTATCTGCGCCCTTCAAAAGCAAAACGCTCTTACGAATATTCACTAAAGCTAGGGAAGTCATATTGTCCCGAGGCGATTTCTTATATAGAGCATTACAAAGGGGTTTTATTATCAAAGAGTTACTATATATCAAAGCGCTATTGTTATGATTTTACAATCCGACCTGTTTTATTAGATAAAGATTTTAATCCAGACAAACGTAAGCAAGTGTTAAAAGAGCTAGCCTATTTCACATATACCTTGCATGAGAACAATATACTCCATAATGATTACTCTTACGGGAATATATTGATCAAAAAGAGAGAGGCGGCTCATAAGTCACAGGAATACGAATTCAATATTGTAGATGTAAACCGTATGCAATTTAAAAAGTTGACACTCGATGAAAGGTTGAATAATTTCGCACGCCTGTCTGCTGATGATGATGCCATGGAAATAATGATGAGTAACTATGCTCAGCATATTCAAAAACCTAAAGAGTCCATATTATCAAAAGCAAAGTTCTTTCGTGATGAATTTACTAGAAAAAGGGTTTTGAAAAATAAAATGCGAGGTCGTTAAATAACAACCTACCACAATGGGTAGTCGTAATTTACAAAGCACCTGTAGCTCTGCTATATTTCATGACAGGAAAGCCTTCAAATATAAGTAATATTGTGAGAAAAAATGAACAAACTATTTTCAGTAATATCAAATGTATTCACAACAAAATCCTCCATAAATGACGGGATAGAAATATCAGAAGCAGATACGAGGTGTTCTCTCGATATACCTTTGTTAAGTACGCTTCCTAATGATGAACTGGATAGACTTAATAACTTATTGCCTTGGGCTGCTTATGTAGTTGATGAGAAGGGGAGAGCTTTTGGAAAAGCTCATTCCAAAAACAAGCGTAATACTCCTCAAAAAATTCCTGACTACAGGGCAAATATTCTTGATGAAAAAGTAGGGCTACATGGAAAAACGGTTTTAGAGGTAGGATGCTTTGAAGGAATTCATACCGTAGGTTTAGCTAAAAAAGGGGCATTGGTAACGGCTTTTGATAGTCGTATAGAAAATATAGTGAAAACAATGGTGAGGTGTAGTGCTTTTAATGTGCGAGCGAATGTGTGTTATTGGAACCTTGAGAATGAAAAACCAGATTACATTCAAGAATACGATATCGTTCATCATATTGGAGTTCTGTACCACTTATTGAATCCTATACAACATCTGAAAGAGATTAGTGCATGTGCTAAGTCGACATTATTACTGGATACGCACGTTGCTCTTGAGGAAGAATTGGACACCGATACTTTTAAAGGTTTTGAATATCGTTATTATAATTTTATTGAAGGGGGGAGAGAAAGTCCTTTTGCAGGGATGAAGGAAAGTGCAAAGTGGATATACCTTGAAGATTTAATAAAATATTTGAAGGAACTAGGCTTTTCAGATGTGGATATTTTGGAGCAACGAGAAGAGAGAAATGGACATCGTGTACTAATATGTGCCAGTAAGTAGTTTAAAGTTAATTAGGGTTTGAAAAACCTAATTAACTTATTGATTAGGTTTTCACTATTATTTTTTTCTGAAGGCGTACATTCCCCCTTTTTGAAATCATTTTCTGTCTTGCTTAAGTAGCGAAAAATGCTATCTCCAACGCCTCCGTTGCTTGGGGTTGGGTTTGTCGGGTTGTTTGCTATTGAAAACTCCCCCCATAATTCTGGCTGAATAGACCATGGTGTCGAAAAATCTTTGTGAAGGTGGATTTTTTTATAGCCAAGTCTTAGTTGCTTAGCAAGAGATTGAAAACAGGTGTTTGTGAAGTTATATTTATGTGCAATATGTAAAAAAGGCATTAAATTGCAACCTGGATTTGCAAATTGGTCGATTTTCAAAAAATCAGGTACTCCTATTATTAACTTTCCATCAGGTTTGAGTAAAGTGGTACACTTTTCTAACAATTCTAGTGGATTATTGACATGTTCGAATACATGATGAATGTATATTATCTTGAATTTTGTATTTTCAGGTAAAGAAGTCTGAACATCAAAGAGAGAGCCTTGATAAATAGATGTCAGTTCTTGACTATGAGCATACTCAACCAAAGTTTGGCTATATTCACAACCAAAAGAATTTAAACCGTGTTGTTTGAAGTAATCTAAGGCGCCGCCTGCACCGCAGCCAATTTCTAAGATATTGTCACTTTTTGAAAGGATTGATTTGTAAGTTTCAAATATTCTTCTGCCATATGTTTTTTGCCGCTTAAAATATTTAGGAATATTGGAAAGCCTGCCATACATTTTTTGGTAATGTACAATATAAAATTCAGATAAACTTGAATCTGTAAGGTATTCTTTAAATCTTAAGGTGCCACATGAATTACATATAACGGTATTTAATGCAATTCCATACCTTTCTGTCGTTGCTATTACCCCATAATCATCCTTAATTCCACAAGGGCACTCTGTATCGTGAAGTTCCAGACTACTACTTGTTAATACCTTTTTCTTTACAATATCTATTTCTTGGAGTTGTTTTTCATTTTTAATATTACATTGTTCTATAGAAGAGTTTTTTTTAAACCTTTCAGAAAGTATCATTTTTGTAACCACTTATTTTGTTGAGCTAAGGTAGAAAATTAAGTTTAATTCTAAATTCTATTCAAAGCAAATACCCCAACCCCAAAAAATAATAAAGAGGGTAAAAAAGCACTCATAAATGGCGAGAACCCGTAAACAATCCCTAGCTCGTTTACAAGCCTATTAGCTAAGAAAAACACAATACCGACCACAATGCCAATAAATACACGCTGACCTGTTCCGCCTCCGCGGGCGGAGCCAAAGAGAAAAGGCATGGCGAGTATCAACATGACTAAAGCTGACAAGGGCACAGAATATCGCTTCCAGTAAATAAGTTCGTATTTGTCTGTCTTTAGGTTGTTTTCTTTTTGGTATTTGATGACTTTATTCAATGCAGAACTAGAGAGTTGGTTTGGGTTTATGGTGGCTACATCTAGAATTTCAGCATCTAAAAAGTCAGTTTTTAGTACGTTTTTTTCTAGTGTTTTGAGAACGCTCTTTTCTTTAAATATCGAACTTTTCATCTCTTTAAGATTCCAGCCGTCTTGGGTGGCAGTTGCTTCGTTACTGGTTATGAGTGACTTCAGTCCTGTGTGGTCATCTTTGAATGTGAAAATAGAAATATCTGATAATTGTTTTTTACTAATAACACTTCCTATGTGAATAATACGGTTATTCTCTTTTAGCCATAGCCCTGCATCACCGACTAAAACGATATTCTTATTTTTCAGGTGAGCTTTGAAGTTTCTTGCTTGAAGGTCAGCGGCGGGTACTAGCCATTCACCTACTATAAAAATACCTATGGCTAGCAGTAAGCCTAGCTTTAAAACTGAAAAAATAATTTGTCCGATAGATAATCCTGCTGCGCGCATCGCCGTAAACTCTGAATTGGCTGCTAAGTTGCCTAAACCTAATAATGTGCCAATCAGTATTGAGGTAGGGAAGAACTCATAAAAGCGGCTAGGTAATGTGTAAACAAGGTAGATAACGGCTTGCGAGGTGGAATACAGCGCATTCGTTTTCCCAGCTTCATTGATGAAGGCAAAAAACACATCCAAGGTAACCAGTGCAATCCATGCAATTAATAAACCTTGTAAGGTGGATATCCAAATATAGCGGTCGATGAGTTTCATCTCACACTGCCGTATTGCCGCCGTACTAGCCAAAGCGCGAGTAGTATGAATATGACATGCGCCCACCAAAGTCCTAGCCAGTTTGGAATCACACCTTCTTCAATTTTCGATTTTCCTGTGATAATTAGATTTGCATACACTGCATAGAGTAATATGCCGATAGCAAGCTTTCCGTAGCGCCCTTGTCTTGGTGTTGTATAACTTAAAGGAAAGGCTAATAGCGCCATCACAGGAGCAGAAAATATTAATGCTAAACGCCAGTGTATTTCTGCCTTACTTTCATTGTCATTATTTTTTAATAGTTTGGTGAAGGAATAGGTTTCTAAATTTCTTGATTTAGTTATTTTTAATGCAGGAATATGCAAACCATGCTCTGCAAATTTGAAGATGGTAAATTCACCCGTATTTCTATTATGGTTATAGAGGCTTCCGTCTTTGAATTTGAAAACTCTGCTACCCGCTTCAGGGTCGATATAGAGTAACGCTTGTCTGCCTGTCAAAATCATTTCTGTTTCTTCTAGCGTGTTCTTTCCCGTGTTGTTGTTTGATTTATTAGCCTCAGTAGTTTTATCTTCAAGGTGTAAAAAAACGTTCTGCATCACCACGTTTTCTTCATCAATATCTTCAACAAAAAGAGTCAATTGCTTACCACTGACTTTTGCGTGCATGAACTCCCCAACTGGGATGCCTGCAGCTTCAGGGCGTTGTTTTATTTCACTTCTAATGTCTTGGCTGGCTTGCTCAAGACTAGGGATGATAAATAAAACAAGCGCTGCAATCACTAACGTGAGCGGTGCGACGAATAAAAAGATACCTTTATAAAACTGTTTAGGACCTACACCAGAAGCATGTAAGGCGAGTACTTCATGATCACGATACAACCTTCCGAATGCGAGCATCATACCGATGAGTAAGGCAATTGGGGATAAGCTGATGGCTGCATTAAAGGACTTAAAGAAAAGAAGCTTGCCTATGGCATCAACCGGTAAACTACCGCCACTTACATCGCCGAGTAAGCGTACGAATGTATTACCAATGATGATGAGAAGCAAAACAAACAAAGTGCCTAAAAAAGACAGCATGATTTCTTTTACTAAATAGCGCTGAATAATCATGAGCAACCCATCTTGTGGTCAGTCAGATAGTCTTTATAGAAGTCCTTATTTTCTGCCGAGTAATGTTTATAACGTTTATGTGACCAAAGATATTGATCAGGGAATTCGCTGATTGCTTCTTCAAGAACCTGATTCAAGCGGATAGTGTCATTCAACGCATCATCACTAGGGAAACCTTCAACAGGAGGTGAGAACCTAACCAAATAGCCATTTCGACCTTGAGCATCATCAACCAGCCTTACAGTAATTGATGGAATAACCTTGGCGCCAGTCATTTTTGCCAAGCGTGCTGTACCAGGGTTGGTTGGTGCTTCAATGCCAAAAAAAGGCACGAGAATACTGCCTTTACCCCTGAAGTTTTGATCGGTTGCATACCAAGCGGGGAAACCGTCTTTGATACTTTTAATCATCTCACGGATTTTGTCTTTAGGGATTACTTTGCCGTACTGTGTATCTCGTTTTAGCGCAACTAAGTATTCGATTAACTCGTTTTGATGAGGACGATAAACCGCATGAACAGGCATTCTCTTCGCAAGAATCCTAGCACCGACTTCAATACTAGAGAAGTGAACCCCTAATAAAATCACACGCCCATTTTCATCACCCAATGCTTTTTCTACATGCTCAAGTCCTTCAACATGAGTTAAATTCTCAATCTGGGCTTCGCTACCCCACCAACCAACAGCGGCTTCGATAAGCCCACGACCCATCGAAATAAAATGTTGGCGATTTAAATCTTCAATTTCTGTTGTAGAAAGCTTAGGAAAGGCAATCGTAAGATTGATACAACTGATTTTTCGGCGTGTGGGTAGGGTGCTATATAAAAGTTTCCCGAGTACTTTCCCAATGCTCATCTGCCAGCGCCAAGGCAGTAAAATGGTCAGTCGTAGCAGACCAATCCCAAACCAAGTGAGCCAAAATCGAGGGTGAAAAAACGTTAAGGGCATGAGAGGTGTTAGTTACTCATTAATCCTGCAACTTATAAAGCGTGCCACAATAGGGGCAGCGACTAGTGCCATTTTTAGAATCTTCAATCGCCAAGAATACCTTAGGATGTGCACACCAAAGCGCCGATGTATTGGTAGGACAATGCAAAGGTAAATCACTACGGCTGATTGTCACCTCGTTGGTGATATTCAGTTTTTTGTAGTCTGCTTCTTTATCGGTATTGCGCTGTGATTCCATTATTAATCCTTGTGTTGCTATTAGTCGTTAACGTAAGTTAGCCAGTCTTTGTATTTATTTACTTTTCCTTGGACTATATCAAAATAAAGTGATTGAAGCTTTTCTGTTATTGGTCCGCGTGTGCCAGAACCAATGGGGCGATTATCCAATTCACGAATAGGTGTTACTTCGGCAGCTGTGCCACTGAAGAATGCCTCATCCGCAATATACACTTCATCACGTGTGATGCGCTTTTCAATAACCTCATAACCCAAATCATTTGCCAGCGACATAATCGTGTTACGGGTGATGCCGTTTAGTGCCGAGGTTAAATCAGGTGTGTAGATAACATCATCGCTGATAATAAAGATATTCTCGCCACTACCTTCTGCAACAAAGCCTTCAACATCAAGCAATAAAGCTTCATCATATCCATCAGTGATCGCTTCTTGCAACGCCAGCATAGAGTTAATGTAATGACCATTTGCTTTGGCTTTACACATACTGATATTCACATGATGACGTGTGAATGATGAGGTTTTGATACGAATACCATGGGTCATATTGTCTTCGCCGAGGTAAGAGCCCCACTCCCACGCGGCAACAATGGTGTGTGTTTTTAGGTTGTCAGCGCGTAGCCCCATACCTTCTGAGCCATAAAAGCACATCGGGCGAAGGTAAGCAGAATCAAGATTGTTGTCACGTACAGCAGCAAGTTGCGCTTGGGTGATTTCATCCTTAGAAAAAGGAATCTCCATATTCATGATTTTGGCAGAATTAAACAGGCGATCGGTGTGTTCTTTTAGACGAAAAATAGCAGGGCCTTTATCAGTCTCGTAAGCGCGAACGCCTTCAAAAACTCCCATGCCATAATGAAGTGTATGGGTTAAAACGTGCACATTCGCTTCGCGCCACGGCACCATTTTACCATCAAACCATATTACCCCATCGCGGTCAGACATCGACATTGTTTAACTCCTTACATCTCTCGAAAAATAAGGCGCTAGAATAGCAGTTCTTATGGTTTAGAAGAACTGATCATCATACAAATCGACAAAAAAGAGGGGGGGTGGACTTAAAAAATGTTCTATTTTTAATGAAAAAAGTATTATTTGAGAAAATAGAGTCTATTTTGATGCCAACTGAATCTTATCTGAGTAATGAATACCTTCAGATTTTAAACGTTTGTATTCGGCATAAACTTTTTTCACATAATTTCGTGTTTCTTTAAAAGGAGGAATTCCCTTGTACTTGTTTACATTGCCAGGGCCAGCATTGTAAGCGGCGATTGCCCATTTAGGTTTGCCGCTAAAACGCTTCATCATCTGGGAGATGTACTTAATGCCACCTTGAATATTATGTTCAGGATTCCAAGGATCGTTAATGCGTAAACCGAGCGCCGTTCGTGGCATTAATTGCATCAAGCCAATAGCGCCAACATACGAATGTGCACCTTCGTTGAAACAAGATTCTTGGCGAACGATAGCGTGGATAAGCTCAGGCTCAACATCATAAATACGTGAATAAATTTGAATGGTGTTCTTGTAAAGTCGCGCCTGTCTACCAAGGTGTTCATTACTATTACAGCCAACGATTTTACCGCTGTCCCTACCATTGGCTTTAACCATATTGATAGGGGTTCTAAGCTTTTTCTTAGCGCGTGTTTTTTTGCTCTTTTTCTTTTTGTACTTTGATTTCTTAGATGTGCTTTTTTTGCTTGTAAGGCTTGATTTATAGGCCTCAGCTTTTTCAATGCGGTAAATTTTTAATAATTTATTACCTGAACCCTTGAGTTTCTTGCCCGTTAAAATAGTTTTTCCATCTTTGGTTAGATATTTGTACATATCAGCCGAAGCTTGGGTGCTTACTACGAGGAGTAAAGAACACAGTAATACATTCATGAAGTTTTTTGGGGTCATATTTACATCATCAGGTGAGATTTTAGGATGCAATCTCATCGTTATTATTTTTATTAGGGTTTATGGCATTCAAGTCAGATAGTAAGTTGGAATTGAGTTTATGTCTATCAAGTTAAGACGAATGGAAGATGGATTAAAGGATTTTAAAAGAGAAAAAGTAATAAAAATGGCTTAAAATAATGTTTTATTTTGCCACCCCCCCTCTTTTTTGCTGTTTTGTATGAAAATGGTGGGTGCATTACCCCGTTCTGGCAATAAAATATGGCAATAAAGCAACTTCCACCTCACTTAGTAAACCAAATTGCCGCTGGCGAGGTAGTAGAACGCCCTGCATCGGTCGTAAAAGAGCTTTTAGAGAATGCGATTGACGCTGGGTCGACTAAAATTGAAATAGACATAGAGCAAGGTGGTGTAAAACGCATTCGAATCCGAGATAACGGAAAAGGCATCCCAAAAGAAGAGCTGTCTTTAGC
>CAZSXI010000081.1:0-8535 GCA_964611045.1 uncultured Cocleimonas sp.
AGCAAAAGAAAAAGATAAAATTCTCGCTATTCTATTTTTTGACTTAAATGGATTCAAGCAACTTAATGATGTTTACGGTCATGCAGTAGGGGATGAGGTTCTCCTTATTGTTGCTAAACGCTTGGAACTTGCGATTCGTAAAGGTGATTGCATTTCAAGATTAGGAGGTGATGAGTATCTTGTAGGGCTTCTAATGGATAGAGATCATGCTTCTGAGGTCAATACAATGGCGGCAAAATTTACTGCCATTATTTCAGAGCCAATGAATATTGATGGGGATATCTTTAAAGTTGGTGCAAGTGTCGGTATAGCCGCTTATCCAATACATGGTAATAATGTGAATGTGTTGATTGATATAGCTGATAAGAAAATGTACAAAATAAAGAAAGGTTTACAAAAATTGGCAAAACAGAATAATAAAAAAGATAAGTCAGAGTCTGTAGTTATTTTTCCAGGAAATGCTAAGAGTAGAAGGTAGTTTTTATAAGCTCGTCATACTGGCGAATACCAGTATCTTTGCTATGGTATAGGTATACGTTCAACCATGGATTGCGGCATCCGCCACAATGACAGAATTTTTTGAGTTTGTTCTATTTTAAATAGAGCAAACACCCCCTTCATAAACTGCCATTACTGATTTCAATTCATTATGAATATATTGGCGTTCTTTTTGCTCTAATGTATCTAATGGCGCAGGGTTTTTGCCAGCATCGAGTTGGTTGATAAATTGGTTAACCTCAAGGCAACCACGCTGGGCAATTTCTTCTAATAATTCGTCGAGATGGCTCATGTTAAGTATTTTCTTATTTGTTTCATTTTCTTTGACTTCATCATCCGTTGAACCAACACCAAACCAAAACTCTAAACCACGACTTAAAAAGTCATCGTAGGTTAGGTAGTGTGTACCATCGCATGAGAAGTTCAAACCAATAAATCCATTCACCAGATTTAATGAACCCGAGCGCAGATAGATGGTTTCATCGGCAAAGCGTAGCGCACTAAATTGTTTAAAGACATTGCAGATATCATCTTTTGGCACAATATTTCGTTCAAAATAGTCACGTCTTGGGTAGGCGAGACAAATCTCGGTGTCCGATAATTCATCCATGGTGAGGATTCGATAGGTGTATGGGTCATCCACGTGCCAGAGAGTTACTCGACTGCTGGAATAATGAATTTGGCAATGATACACACCGTGTTCAAGCATAAGCTCTTCGAGAATGGTCATCACGTCAGCAAGCTTTTTGTCCATTGGGCTTTCAACGCGTTGTTGTAAAAATAGACCACTGCGTATTGCAGGGTCGCCTTTTATTTGTCGCCATTGTCGTGGTTCTTCGTACATTTTGTCTTCACGCGGTAGATCGCGCATATCATAATCGACACCTAAGAAGCCGAGGCGTTTATTATCGTCTCCACGTATTAATTGTATTCCTGTGAGTGACGGACGTTTTTTATTGGAGCTGATGTAGGCACTCGATAATTCAAAATCGACACCATTACGCGGAATAAACATATTTTCCATGTAAGGTCTTGTCGAGCGGTCACGCTCAATATCCTGTAGTTTTACCCCTTTATGTTTTACCGTTGCGCTAATTTGTTTTGCGGAGGTATCAAGCACATAAAGGTATTTGCAATAAGGAAGATCGCTGATTACCTTAACAAGGTGATCATTAAGCAGGTCAGAGCTATGCATCAGTGGTGCTAACTCAAGCGCTAAATCGGCTAAGGTTCCGCCTAATAAATGCGTGAGCAATTCACGTTGATGTTTTACTGATTGTTTGAGACTTGAATCCATTGTAAGATTTTAGCACGAGTAATTAGCAATCTATGGCAATAAAATGAAAATTATAAATTTATTTAAGTCTTCAATATTCGTTTTTTTATTGACTAGCTCAACCTTTGCATTCGCCAATGAAGTTGAGATTGTCGATGTAAAAGCAACACAAGCAAGCGATAAAACATGGAGTTTTCGTGTGACGTTAAAACACGCAGATGAAGGCTGGGATCACTACGCCAACGAGTGGCAAGTGATTGCACCAGACAATAAAATATTAGCCACACGCACGCTGTATCATCCTCATGTCAATGAGCAACCTTTTACCCGTGGTACGCAGGGTGTGAAAATACCTACGGAGATGAAAGTGGTGCGTGTGATTGCTAAAGACACAATACACGGAATTTCTAAGAATGCCGTTGAGGTAGAACTTTCGAGTAACACTGTTAAGCAAATCACTTTGGATCTAAAGAAGGCTAAATAACCATTTTGTAATTGTTAAAACCAGCACGATCTAGTCGCTTTGCAAGTTCTGGCAAATGACAGGTAGGCACTGCTGGGTAATAGTGATGTTCAAGGTGATAGAGCATGTTGTACGCGAACAAACTCATAAGCGGATTACGCAATGTTCTTGAGTTATGCGCGCTATCATCACAATCGTGGTGTACGCTCCATACGGTAAAAAATGGAGATACTAGGTGGCATAGCAACATGATGACGGTGTGGATTTTTAAGGCATCATAATCTAAGAAAAACCACACTAAAAACATCCAAGACACATTAAGTAGCAATTCAACCTTCACCCAAAATTTCGGATTAGCTTTAGCATTGCTTAGTGCTTCAATGTGGAGTTTTATCGAAAATAAAGGCGCGTTTAAAAGCATTTCATGAAACGGTAGTTTTGCAATGCTCCCTTCTACATCCTCTTCGTCTAAACAATGCCTATGATGCAGCATGTGGGTATATTGAGTGGCTCGCATGGATGTCATCATCAAAACACTTATTAAAAGCATGACAGCATTTGTCGCAGGGCGTGATAGCCCTAAGGAATAATGAAAGGCATTGTGTGAAACTCGCAAGCAAGCGAGAAAGAAGTAGGCAGAGGCAATAAGCGTCAACAAATACCACTGATTTGTACTTGCCCATAAAGCTACAAACAACCAAGGCAAAGGCAACGATAACTCTTTGGCGGTCTCCCAAGGCTTATAACTCACTAAATCACGCCACTGACTGTTATCCAATAATCGCGGTTGCTTCATTTGGCGGCCCCTTTTATTAGCTTCATTCGGTAATGAGCCGTAAAGCGATAAGCTTTATCAAGTAATGGGTGCAAAGCAGGGGTGCTTTTTAAAACTTTAGAAAGTTTACGGTAGTAAGGTATTTGATCCCAGACGGTCAGTACCGCATCGATACCGACTTGGTGTACGCCGCTGGCATCTTTAACGTGCATGAGCTGCATGGCATCGGCGTATTTAATGCCCTCTTCTTTTAGTTCGGTTTTGCTTTTACTAATGTCGATCCATTCGATATCGGCATCGTCATATTTACCACGTAGCTTGTCATTGGCGGCTAACTTTTTATAAAGCTTCACCTCTTTGCTGCATAAGGGGCAAGCACCATCAAAAAATACACAGGTGATTGATTGCTTGTTAATGTCGGTGTTCATTCTTTATCTCCTTCTATTTATCTTGTATGAATATTAATGAAGATAATTAAGGGTGACTTCCGCTCGGATAGATCAGGAATAGGTAATTCATTAATGATAGTAAAATCATTAACTTAAAAAGTTACAAAATGATAATATGGGAAACCAGATGATAAAATGGAATGAATAACATGGATGAAACTAGCGTAAAGAAAGCAAAACCACTCTCAAAAAGAGAGAAACAATTAGCGGCCGAAGCCATGGAATATTTTATTCAATACGTTTCTAGCCCATGGCGAATCGTTTGGGTGAATTTTTTAGCGGGGGTTTTTCGAGGTTTAGGTGCCTTGATTGGTGCATCTATCGTACTTGCTTTAATTCTGTGGCTACTTACTGTGCTAATTGATGTGCCGTTGGTGGGTGAATATGCGAAAGATGTTAAAGCAACCATGTCTAGCTATCTGAAAGACACAAATTACAACGATGATTTTGACCGCATTGGTGACACGCTAGAGAGTATTGAAAAGGAATTAAAAGAAAACAATAAGTAGGGACTTTTGGTGGGCGTATTACAATAGTAATAAATATCGTCATCCCTCATTGCTAGTAAGTAAAAAAGAAAGTCCCCTCCACCTAGCAGGGGGAGGGTTAGGGAGGGGGTAGAAAGTTAAACCATGATGCTATCTTTCAGTTTCTACCCTCTCTCCAGCTCTCTCCCCTTCGGCAGGCTCAGGACACCGCCTGCTAGGGAGAGAGGGCTTGGGCTTTACTTAACTGACTTCCGATAACTTCCCGGAGCCATCCCTGTAATCTCACGAAATGCCGTATAAAAATTCGATTGTGAGGTAAAGCCCGTTGATAAGCTAATTGATAACACAGATGATTTAGGCTCTTCAACTAACAGTCGTTTTGCCTCTATAACACGGTATTCACGCACCAACTGTGAGAAGCTTTTATTAAAGCGCGTATTGATTAATTCAGAGAGCTGATGGGTATTAATTTCCATTTGTTCTGATAATGAATTTAGGCTTAAAGTTTCAAGCACATAGAGTTTATCGATTTCCATTAGTTGTCTTAATTTAATCTCTAAGGCATTCACGTCCATATTTTTTAATGTGCTAACGCTGTAGGCCGCTTGTGCTGCCTCGTTAACATCAGCACTGATATTGGGGAATTTAATAACAGTGTATACAGCAACAATAAACGTTAGCCCAATTAAGCTTGCATAGGTTGTGTAAAAGAAATCATCGCTCACCAACGGTAATACAACACCCAATAAAAGCACCATGAATGCAACGATAAACATAGCGATTAAGGCTATCAGTTCTAATCGGAAACGCTTCCGTTGCGTACGCAAAGCGTAAACAATCATCGCTAGCCAAAAGACATAACCCGTACCAATGAAAAAAGCGAAAGGCAGTGCAAAGTTTCGGGGTAAGAAGATTCCAATTGCTAAAGGAATGGCGTGTAAGAAAAGTGCGGGATGATAGATATTATCTACCTTTAAAACATCACGACTAAAAAAATAAAAAGCGGGCGCAACCGTAAATAATAAAGCCACATAGAATTTAGAATAGATAAAACTATTGTCGCCTTGCAAGAACTGAAAGTGGGCTATTTGTAGTAGTGCTAAACCCGCTAAAAGTAATAAACCAGCAAAATGAGAAAAAAATTTACCGCCCTGTTTATTGCCACTATATTGAGAGTATTCAGAGCAACTTAAATGTGTAGCCGAGAGCAATAGGGCACTAAAGATTGAAAAGCCAATCAATAGAAGTGTGATATTTTGTGCTATTGTTTGCATTCAGATCTATTCTCTTGTGGCGAATCACCAACTTTATGAAGCTCAATAAGTCACTTACTCTCGTCAGTATTATACTCATATCTTTAGCCCTGTTATCGACCTATTTTTTAGCCAAAAATAATGCGAAAAATAAACTCCAGCAAGGTATAAAAACCCAACTTCAACAACTGGTCAATGAGTTAGAAATTGTCCTTGAGCGTCATGCGTATCTGCCAGCACTCATCGCTGATGATCAGGTGATTATTGATTTTATGGAATTACAGGCGAATCCGAAAAGTACAGAAGATGCTGAAAGCGATGAGGCGCAGCTTGTACGTATTAATGCATCTTTAGAATTAACCAATAATACATCAGGCGCATCATCTATATTTTTAATGCGACTGGATGGCACGACGGTTGCCTCCAGTAACTGGTTTTCCCATCATTCGTTTATTGGTAAAAACTTTGCATTTCGCCCTTATTTTCAACAAGCTAAGCAGAATATTCTAGGGCGATATTATGGCGTTGGGGCAATCTCGGGTGAACGTGGTTATTTCTTTGCGCGCGCTATTCATAGCGATGAGAAGATGATTGGCGTTGCTGTGGTGAAAATAGCGATGGACGATATTGAGTTTACGTGGGGTGTGGGTTCGATGGAATTTATGGTGACGGATAAGCGAGGTGTTATTTTCTTGTCAAGTCAAGATCGCTGGAATTTGTTTTCTCTTTTACCTTTATCGGATGAACAAAACAAACAGGTCTTATCGAGCCGTCGTTATGCAAGTCAAAAAATTCAACCGCTTAAAGAAAGTATGCTGAAGTTAACGCAACAAAGTTTTCAATCAATCAGTATTGACAATAAAAAATATGAAATGTTGACTAAAAATATGATTCTAGCAGATTGGGATGTGCGTGTTTTGGCTGGTCATTCTAATATGAAGCAATCAATTTCAACGGTCATGTTGGTGAGTTCTTTATTGATACTTTTACTTGCAGCATTGGCAACGTTATTGTGGCGAGCGCAACAACAACGTAAAAAATACCAATTACAAATCACCGAACAGCTAGAAGAGAAAGTCGCCAAGCGCACTAAAGCGTTGAAACAATCGCAGGAGGATTTAATCCAAGCCGCAAAAATGGCAGCACTAGGGCAACTTTCTGCGGGTATCACGCATGAGATTAATAATCCGCTTACAGCAATTCGTGCTTACGCTGATAATGCCCAACAGTTTTTACAAAAAGATCGACTTGATATGGTGAAATCCAATCTGTCAGAAATTACTACATTAACCGAGAGCATGGCTGCAATTACCAAGCAATTAAAATCATTCTCACGCAAGAGCAAAGGGCAGTTTACGCCCTTGTTATTGGGTCAAGTTATTAACAATGCGTTGGCAATTGTGCATCCCAAATTATTGAGTAGCTCGGTCACTTGCCATTGGGATGCACAAGAACATGGAGCAAATAAAAGTGTGCTGGCAGATGAAATTTGGTTAGGACAGATTCTGGTTAATTTACTCACCAATGCCATTTCAGCCACACAAAGTAATAGCAAGAAGGAAGTATGGGTCAGCATAAAAGCAGGTGAAAGCCCTTTACGTGCGGATGGCTCTTACTTGTGCATACAAGTAAAAGATAATGGCGCAGGTATTGAGGCCACAACATTACCTCATATCTTTGAGCCATTTTTTACTACTAAACCCTCATCAAAAGGCTTAGGCTTGGGGCTTTCAATCTCCTTTAATTTGGCAAAAGATATGGACGGTTCGTTAGTCGCTAAAAATAATAGCAATGAAGAAGCAGGTGCAAGTTTTATGCTTTGCTTGCCAGAGGCGCTTTAAAACTCATGGATAAGCCTATCGTTTTATTGGTTGATGATGAAGCTTCTGTACGCGCATCGACTGAGCAATCTTTGCAACTCGCTGACCTAAAGGTAAAAACATTTTCATCTGCAAAAGATGCTTTACCTTATTTAGCCAAAAACTTTAATGGTGTATTGCTCACTGATATTCGTATGCCAGAAATGGATGGATTGGAATTGATGCGCGCATCATTAAAAATTGATGCAAAACTCCCCGTGATTTTAATCAGTGGTCATGCTGATGTTGAGACGGCAGTGAGTGCTATTCGAGAAGGCGCTTATGATGTCATCGAAAAGCCATTTTCCACTCGGCTTTTAATCGATAAACTAAAGCGGGCAATGGATCAACGCCAACTCACCTTAGAGAATCGCGCACTAAAAGAAGAGCTTGCCAATCAATCACGCCTTGGCCCCCGCATTATTGGTAATGCACCCGCGGTTAAACAATTGCGCAGTATGATTCGCCATATTGCCGATGCCGATGCCGATGTTTTGATCATGGGCGAAACAGGTACCGGCAAGGAATTAGTCGCGCGATCGCTGCATGAACAAAGCCAGCGACGTGACCATAACTTTGTTGCCATCAACTGTGGTGCAATCCAAGAGCAGTTATTGAGCAGTGAATTATTTGGGCACGAGGCAGGCGCATTCACCGATGCGAAAACCAAACGTATCGGCAAGTTTGAACACGCAAACGGAGGCACACTATTTTTAGATGAAATAGAAAGTATGGCGATCACTACGCAAATCCCTTTGTTGCGCGTACTGCAAGAAAGAAGCATCGAACGGTTAGGTTCTAATACCGCATTACCTTTGGATATTCGCGTATTGGCAGCCACTAAGGTTGACCTTAAAGAAGCTGCTACACAGAAAGAATTTCGTGAAGATTTATATTACCGCTTGAATGTTGTCACACTGGAACTGCCCCCATTGCGTGAACGCCGCGAAGATATTCCACTATTATTTCAGCATTTTGTTTTGGTGGCAGCAGCGCGCTGTGAGGCAGAAATGCCAGCACTTGATTCTAAAGCATTACAAGTTTTACTAGAGCATGATTGGCCAGGGAATATCCGCGAACTGCGCAATATGGCAGAACGTTATGTGCTACTAGGTGAGAGCTTTCAGTTTGATTTGTCAGCACTAATGCAAGCGCAAAATAGTCCTGATGGATTAACCCTACCCGAGCAAGTTTCATGTTTTGAAAAGACATTGATAGAGCAGGCACTAGCGCAGTACAAAGGAAATTTACAAAATGTAATGGAATCACTGGGGCTTCCAAGAAAAACACTCTCGGATAAAATGAAAAAGTATCAACTGGAGCGCAAGAGATACACAAAATAGCTATTTTTCATAAGCCACCCCCCCTTTTTTTTTGCCGATTTGTAATACAAATCGGCAAAAAAAAAGGGGGGTGGCTTAAAAAGTATCCCCGTTAAACCTGCATTTTCATAGTCTTTTAATTTGGGGGAGGT
>CAZSXI010000082.1:0-6675 GCA_964611045.1 uncultured Cocleimonas sp.
AAAGTTGGGCTGGTTTAAGCTTTAGTCAAGCTTAGAGTTTTGCAAGAAGCTCTACAGTTTATTGTATTTAACCGCTAAACCTTTAGATTTTTCTACAGGGTATTTCTTAGCATTCAGCCCAATTTTCCTATCCACTGCTTCCAATAAATCAACATCTAATTTATCTGCTAAGCGAATCAGATAAATCATAATATCTGCCATTTCTAATGAAACTTCATCGAGCGTATCTTCTGGCAATCGTTTGCTTTGCTCATCGGTGAGCCATTGAAAATGTTCAACCAACTCAGCACATTCAACAATCAACGCCATTGAAAAATTTTTAGGTGAATGGAATTGATCCCAATCGCGTTCTTTGGCGAATTCGCGTAAGCGGAGTTTTATAGATTCTAGTTCTGTAGGCATTTATTGATCATAACAAAAAAGCCAGCAACTTTTTCAAGTGCTGGCTTTTAAATACGGTACTTCTATGTCTAATTAAAAACTAATTAGAAATTAAGAACAGCCTTTTGGTCTTGGCAAACCAGCAATTTTATTCGCTGATTTAATCAAACCACCCTTTGGGAATAAGCTGAAAATGTATTTATTCGTTGAACGATCTTTACCAAACTCAGCTTTCATCATCTTCATGAATTTGCGTGGTTCAGCAACCTGGTTTAAGTCGTAGAATGCTTTACGCGTTAGGTTAATGATGTCCCAGTGCTCTTCTGTAAGCTCTTCAACACCTTCAACGTCTGTTGCAAGCTTAACCGCAATTTCTTCTGTCCATTCGCTTAAGTCTTCCATCCAACCTGCTTCGCTGAGTTGAATTGTTTTGCCTTCTACTTCGATTTCCATGTTCCCAATCCTAAAATAATATTGATAATTGCGCGCAGTATATCACTAGTTGCTAATGAATAAATAAACCTTAATATTTTTGGCTATTAGCTGGTGAGATTATTGTAAAGATCAATAGCTTCATCAACATCATCATGTATTTCTAGTTTTTCGCCCGTCAATAAAATGGCAACATCGCTATAATCTCGAATGGTTTTCATGCTGTGGGAAACAATGATTACACTAGAACTCTCTCGTTTTTCATCAAAAGCATCATGACATTTTTTCTGAAAGCCTTTATCACCCACACCCATGATTTCATCAACCAAATAAACATCAAAATCTATCGCCATACTCAAAGCAAATGCTAAACGAGAGCGCATACCTGATGAATAAGTTCTGATGGGTTCTTCAATGTACTTGCCGAGTTCAGAAAAATCTCTGACATATTCAGTAACGTATTTCACATCTGCATCATAAATTCGACAAGCAAAGCGTAAATTTTCTACACCCGTAAGCGTGTCGTGAAATGAACCTGTAAAACCTAGTGGCCACGAATACCTCCCTTTGCGAATGATTTTTCCGCTGTTAGGATATTCACTGCCAGCAATCAAGCGTAACAAAGTGGATTTACCTGCTCCATTAACACCCAGCACACCTATGTTTTTATGATCAGGAAATTTAAAACTAATATTATCTAAGATAATGTTTTTGCCATTCTTTGTGTCGTAGAATTTACTGACTTTTTTAAACTCAATCATAGCTAGACACCTGTCTAACTTTTTTGCTGTTTATTCTTTCAACAATGAGTCCGAGTGTAAAAAAACCTAGGCACACTGCAATAGTATATTCAGGATTATATAAATTGCTATTGTAGCTGGTGTAAAAGCCACTACGAAACCACTCAATCAAATGCAATAAAGGGTTTATTGATGCATATTCATAAACCTCTGGAGAAAGAAAATCTGCCGTGAAAAATACGCCTGAAATAAAATATAAAGGACGAGAAACAGCGCCATAGATACTTTTGTAGGACGGATACTTTGCAACCAAAGAGGCATTGATCATTCCAATACCCATCGCCAATAATATCAGCAAACCTACTGCACTCATCATCTGTATAAAGCTATCAATTCTAACCGTCAGCCCTAAATAAGCTGCAACTCCAAGAAAGAATAACATCACCAATAAAAGCGTCGAAAACTCTAAAATAACACGAGAAATTGTAATATCCATGGGCATCACTTGCGGATAACCCAGCAAGGCTTTATTAGCCTTCAAGCCGCCCATAACACCATTAACAATATTGCTGTATAAAAGCCACGGGATAACCCCTGTTAAAATAAATAACCCTGTACTTTGGCCAATAGGGGGCGCTCTGCCAAGCGCAGAAAATATACCAATAAAAACGATGACATGAGCAAAAGGCTCGAATAACGCCCAAAAGTAACCAAGCTTGCTGCTACCATAACGGGATCGTGTTTCACGCAGGGTGAGAGCTGAAATCACCTTTCCTTGTAATTTTAATGCATGGATAATTTCCACGGTGTGTTATACCCAGCCCGCGTGATCTCTGATCGATGCAACGATCAAACTCATAATACCCCACAGCAATAAACAGGCTAAAAAGAGCACGATATAATCATCCGGTGCTTTTGGCTTGGCGGGGTCATCGGGCAAAAATGGGCGAACCGTAACGGATAGATAGCGTTGTTGTTTAGTCGCATCAATACGTGCAGCTTCAATATTCAGTAATGCCGCCTCGTAAGATTTTTCTGCAAAGCCTTGTTCGGTCAATAGCTCTTCGTGCTTTAAAATAATAGCGCTCATTGTTTTGGCATCTTTTGAGCTGGTGCTTCGTCCGCTACGATCGCGTTCCATTTTTAGCTGCTTTTTTATCGACGATACTTGATTTTTTGCCTCAATAACCTTGGGTGATACCTCAGGATAGGAAAGCCTCAGACTACGAAGGTTCGTTTCAGCACTTGCGCGCTCTGCTTCAAGGTGCTCTACTAATTTAAGCTTAGATTCTGCATCTTTTTCTGGGCTGAGTATTTTTTCATTATCTCGAAAAACTCTGAGTTTTATGCGTGCTTGCTTGAGGTTATTTTCTGCCATCGACAATTCTTGCCTTGCAAAAACCAAGCTATCTTCTCTTGCCTTTTTAGAGATATTGTTCACCAATAACTCGCTTTCTTTCAAGATAGCCTTGATGATCATTACAGCTTGTTCGCGCTCATAAGCCCAAACACTTAAAATCACAATTCCCGAAGACGGATCAAATTCAACGGTGACTTTTTTCTGCCAGTATTCAAGAATATCTTCGATACTTGCATCTTCTTTTAAGCGCGAGAGCCAATCCTTATCTTTACGAGCATAGAGTTCTTTAATATCAAAATCATCACGAGTGCGCTCAATAACTTCACGGGATTCTATAAAATCTTTGATGATTAATGCGTCGCGAGTAGATGCAACACTACCTGGCAAGCCCGTCAATGCACCTAAAGGATCAGACTGTTGTTGACCATTTTTTTCAATAGTGAAATGCGCCAAAGCCTCATACTGATTGCTCGCAAAAAAGAGATAGTAAGTGACACCCGAAGCAAAAGGGATAAGAAAAAAGAGCCAAAACATGGCTGAGCGGAATAATTTCATACTAGAGTTTCATTAATCTCGTTAAATGAGGTTTGCGGAGTATAACACCGAGTATTTTTAGTGCCCACCCCCTTTATTTTTTAACGATTTGTATTCTATATAATGTACAAATCGTTAAAAAATAAGGGGGGTGGCACTAAATATTTAAGCATTTGAACGTGATGTGGTTGCCAAAAATGCCCCTGCAGTGACAAATAAACTGCCTGTAATGCGACCTACCTTCTTCGCACGCCCTTTTACTTGCAACCAAGGCAGTGCTTTACTGGCAAAGTAGGCATAAATCATCAGCCAAGCCATTTCTAACACAATAAACCTTATGCTCAGTGCTAACGCACTAAAAAAAATTAATAATCAATAACTTAGAGTCCGATCAAGTACATAATGGTCATAAATCCACCGATAATGGCTGGTCATATCGTGCTCAACGTATGGTTAGCGCTTAATTAGAGCAAGTTTGTACAAGACTTTACAATACTCCACCAATATACTGCATTGATTAAAATACGATTCTAAAAATATACCCTCATCAACCCAATCATTTTTAACAGGTAGTCGCGATACCATCCCTTTAACGATTGCCGCTGCACCTTTCGGATTAGTTTATGGCGCATTAGCTATTAACCAAGGACTTTCAGAAACATTGGTGATGGCAATGTCACTTTTTGTATTTGCCGGTGCTTCACAGTTTGTAGCAATTACTTTATTGGCTTCTGCCACTGCTTTCCCCGTTATTTTAGCGACTGTTTTTATCGTTAATTTACGCCATATGCTTTATGCGGCTTCACTTATGCCACAGCTCGCTAAAGTGGCTACTTGGTTGAGAATACCGATGGCTTTTTGGTTGACGGATGAGACATTCGCCGTGGTGAGTAATCGCATTGCTCAAGCTGAAAATAATGATAAGTTTACGTCTTACTACCTTGGCTCTGCCATTTTTATGTACAGCAGTTGGATATTTTTTAGCTGGTTAGGCATGACGCTAGGGCAAAAAATACCTGATATAACTAGCTGGGGCTTAGACGTTGCAATGGTGGTTGCTTTTGTGACAATAGTCGTACCACTTTTAAAGAACTATGCCGATTGGGCATGTGCGCTAACTGCTGGTGTGAGCGCTGCTTTAACCTATCACTGGCCTCACCAAACGGGCTTGCTATTTTCATCGTTTATTGCGATTGCTGTAGGTGTTGCGCTTGGTTATAAACAAGCAAAAGTTGATAAAGAGGTCACGAGAAATGTCTGATTGGCTATTAATTGCAGGCATGGCAGTGCTCACTTTTGTACCACGTTACATCCCTTTTGGCTTGGCGGGAAAAGTCACCATTCCACCGTTGATGTCACAAGCGTTATCGTATGTACCTATCGCCGTTTTAACGGTTATTATTGTGCAATCGACGCTAATTCGTGATGGCGAGATTACGTTCACCCTGCAAAACCATCATTTAATTGCTGCCATCATTGCTTTTTTTGTTGCGCTTATTACACGACACCAATTTTTAGCTATTGGGCTTGGCTTGGTATCATTTTTGATTATGAAGTGGCTGTGATTAAGGTAACAATAAAATAGGGGTTTTAGACGGCTTTTTATTATCCACCTCCCCCTTTTTTTGACGTTTTGTACTCTAAAACCCTTGTAATTTCGTACAAAACGTCAAAAAAAGGGGGAGGTGGATCAGAGCTAACCCATTAAAATAAATTTTTGAGTGATTTGCAGTGTACTTCCCTTCGACTCCGCTCAGGATAAACCTAGTCCGCTCAGTCTACTGCATGGTTGTTCTTAGCGCGAAGTTGACCTTTTAAACAAAAGGAATAGGTTTGTGTGCATTCTTCCAAGGATTTGGTCTTCTCCACCAGCGTTGCGCTAGGGTTGCATAGATTTCTCTGAAATCCACGGTATGAATTAAATCACCATCGTGTAATTTACTCGGGTCTAGGCTGGGTTGTTTGCCGTACATTCCACCATGAACACGCCCACCTAATACAAAGTGCGGTGCTGCTGCTCCGTGGTCTGTTCCGCCACTGTTATTTTGTGCTACGCGGCGACCAAATTCAGAATACGTCACAACCACGACATTGTTCCATAAGTTTGCTTTTTTCATCGCATCACTAAATGCTTTTAAACCACCACCTAGGTGATTCATCAAATTATTGTGTTGATCAACCTGCCCCGCGTGTGTATCAAAACCTTCTAGCGATACTTTGTAGACAGGTGTATCCATGCCATTGATGATCATCTGAGTGACAAGATCAAGCTTGCGACCAAAACGACTATTTGGAAAACGTACAGGAGAACGACGACCGTTATAAACACGCCCTAATTGATTTGCCGCCGTATTGATTTGGTTTTGCACATTGAGCATATGCGCCAATGAAGAGTTTGATGCTTTAAAATGTTTTTTATTTAAGTATTTTGTTTGCCTTAAAAAGGTTTTAGGATCTTCCATGGCGACGGCTGAATCACCCGCCATTGGTCCAAGGTTGCTATCACCCAATACAATACCGTTAACGCTATTACGGCGTGGTGGTAGTACACGTGTTAACCAACCGCGAATTTCATTATTTCTGGTTGAGGCTGTTTCCCATACATCAATTGAATGAAAATGTGAACGACTTGGATTGGTGTAACCTACGCCTTGAATCCATGCCATATTACCCTCTTTCCACAACGGCAAAAGCTGTTTCAAGTAAGGGTTCATTGCCATATTGTCTTTTAATGGAATACCGTTCTTTACTCGAAGCGTTGGACGCGCCCTGTGATAGTGATCATCACGAAAAGGAATTAAAGTATTTAAACCGTCGTTACCGCCTTTTAGCTCTACCATTAAAACAATCTGATCGGGGCGATAACCAGCACCTGCGGCAAATGCTTCTGGCATCATGCCTACTAAAGGCATAAGACTGGTGTATTGTAAGAAATCTCTTCTATTCATTATTTTATCCCTTAATCCCTTACTTTAGCTGGAAAACAGGATCTAACATTAACGCTCGAACCATTCGCCTTTTACCCGGTGTTGTTGGCAATGGAAGCACAGGTGCTAATGGTAATAACCATTTCACAATTTCGGCCCCGTTTGTTTTCGGCAGATAGGATTGTACTTTTGCTGATGCGCCACTGTGACGAGTAAGCTTGTTAAGTAAAGACGTTCTTACCAAAAGTGTTTGTGTATCAATCCATGCCGTTCCGCCTGCCCAGCCTTTTACGGTTGGTGG
>CAZSXI010000082.1:6775-8451 GCA_964611045.1 uncultured Cocleimonas sp.
ACATAAGTGCCACGATTTCGATCAACACCCCAACCTGTAAAGGCAATGGCTGCGGCTTTTATATCTGACTCTCTATAATGTCCCCTACCTAAGGTAAATAACTCTAACAATTCACGAGCAAAGTTTTCATTAGGGCTGCCTTTTACATTATTTGAGCCATCCAAATAAATGAGCATTGCAGGGTCACGCGCGGCTTTGTGTAAGAGATTACGAAAATTGCCCATTGCATTTTCGCGCAACAGTTTATTTTGCAGGTACATCAACTTGGGTTGCATTACTTTTTCAAGCGAAGAAGTAAAATGATTGTGCCAGAACAAGGTCATGTGCTCGTTAACAGGTGTATCAGTTTGCAGCAGATGTAGCATCCACCAGCTTTTAAGTTTTTCGCCTTCACGCATCATCATTTTGCGTGCACGCGATTTACCTGCGCCATTTTGGCTCATACGATTGACAACGGCCCAAGGTGTTAACCGAGGCGCTGGAGGTGTTTTGATGGCACCCGATTTTAGCAAAATGTGAACAGCTTCTGCGCGAGTTTTACCCTGCAGTGCCTTCACACCACCCCACTGTTGACCCAGTGCAGTTCGTGCTACGAGATGCCGTGTGTCTGAAAAACTCAGCCTTCCCATTCTATTGTCCTTTAAGTATCCCACGACCATACCTATAACTACCGGTATAGCTCTTATTATTATTTATTGTTATGTTGTTTCGTAAGTTCTGTAAGCGAACTATACGACAACCATGATGAAGATAATCTGAACAAGCTCAAGATGAGCAAGATTTATGGTGCTTAAAAAATTCTCAGTATACGGACAAAAGTGATGGAATCAAGCATGATTAGTGATGTTGGTAGAAGCGAAATTGATGCGCTTGAGAAGGTATTGAGTGACTTTAAAATGGAATGGGAAGATTCTCAGATCCGTCGCGCAGCTAAGTGGCGACTAACCTTTTTCATGAGCTTTATTGTGACATTAGGTTTATCCCTATTTTCACCTGCATTTTGGTGGCTAGGAATTGCAGTAATTGCTTATTTTGCCGGCTCTTTATTCAATATGCTCCGTCAAAATGCCAAAACCAATGATCAGATTATCGAACATCAACAACAGCTTAGATTAGTACGCCTACTTAGAAAATTTCAAATATCACCTTTCTCTGAAGAATAAGCTAAACCTCATAGATCCCATTATTAAGTCAGAACGAACAGCACAGGAGCTCCCTGTTAAAAACAGGTAGGGGATAATTCTCAATCAGAGGACCCTTAAAGCAATCCACATTTATGTGCATTTTGTACCGCAGCGGTACGATTATGTACATTCAGTTCTCTAAATATTTGATGTGAATGCGCTTTAACCGTATTAGCTGAAATACTCAACTCGTAAGCTATTTGCTTATTTAGCATCCCTTGCGATAGCAAATATAATATCTCATGTTGACGTGCGGTAATTGTAGCAACCGCTTCACCTTCGCCACTCTTGCCGGCCATCTGGTTCATCTCATGGGATGAGTAGTATTCACCATTATCCATTCTCAACATGAGAAGCAAAATAATAAAAACATTCGAGCTCAATTTATTGGTTTTGCATGTGATCAGCAACCTTAGCGAAAGCCAATTTCAATTGCCGTCGTAATGGCTCTTCAGTTTGCTCATCTAAAGCTTGATTCATACACAACATCCA
>CAZSXI010000083.1:0-8425 GCA_964611045.1 uncultured Cocleimonas sp.
CAGTGAATTTTTAGTCATTTTTACTCGTCATCTGATTCGTGCAAAGGTCTCAATAGAAGTAATTAAGTAGAAAGACAAGTGCAAACCTTTTTAACTATCTAGGCAAGTTTAATGACAAGAACATTTTTATCAATTATCACACCATTTATAACTTCCACCCTTTTATTTATCAGCTTTACCAGTCCTGCTTTTGCAAAGTCGACAGCTAATAATGAAATTATCAAACTAGCGACAACAACCAGTACCGAAAATTCTGGATTATTAAGATACCTGTTACCTGTGTTCGAGAAAGACTCAGGCTACAAAGTACACACCATCGCTGTTGGCACAGGTAAAGCACTCCGCATGGGACGAGATGGCGACGTTGATGCACTGTTAGTTCATGCAAAAGAAGAAGAATATAAATTCATGGCTGATGGTGATGGAGAAAAACGTTTTGGTGTAATGTATAACGATTTTGTGATCGTGGGGCCAAAAGGTGATCCTGCAAATTTATCAGGTTCTAAGAACGCTACCGAAGCACTAAATAAAGTATTTTCATCAAAGAGCATCTTTGTGTCACGTGGCGATGATTCTGGCACACATAAAAAAGAACTCGACTTATGGGAGTCTGCCAATATTGACGTGAAAATCAGTGGTGGAAAATGGTACCGAGACGCAGGTCAAGGTATGGGGAAAGTCTTACAAATGGCTGGCGAAATGGATGCCTACGCGATGACAGACCGAGGCACTTGGTTAGCATACAAAAGTAAATCACCCTTAAAAATTGCTTTCGAAGGTGATCCCATCCTATTCAACCCTTATGGCATTATTGCGGTTAGCTCTAAAAAATACCCCGATTTAAATACTGCAGGTGCACACGCATTAATGGATTGGGTAACATCAGAAAAAGGTCAGTTTTTAATTGGGCAATTTAAAATTGCGGGTAAGGTTTTATTTACGCCAAATGCTGCTGCTATTGCTAAGGCTGATACTACGAAAAACGAGTCTGTAAACTAAACGTCTTTATTACATAATCTCTCCCAACTCTCCTTTACTAAAAGGGGACTTTTTAAAACAAAATAATTAATTTATGGAATCACTACTAACCACCATCGCAGAAGCCATCGCCCTACTATTCAGTGGTGATGCTGAATTATGGAATATCATTGGTATTTCCTTTCGCATCTCTACCACTGCAATATTTATAGCAATGATTCCTGCCGTAATAATCGGCTTCACTCTCGCTTATGCCGACTTCCCTGGTCGTCGTTTACTCATTTCCGTTTTTAATACTTTACTAGCTGTTCCTGCTGTTGTGGTTGGTTTAACGCTCTATATCGTGCTGTCTCGACAAGGTCCTTTAGGCGAATGGAAATTACTCTTTAGCCAGACGGCGATGGTAATTGGTCAGATCGCTCTGAGTTTTCCTATTTTAGTTGCGATGAGTCACACTGCATTTCAATCTGTCGAGATACGTGCGTGGGACACTGCTAGAACATTGGGTAATAATCCATTAAGCGCATTTTTCATTATTATGCGAGAAGTTCGTTTTGGTTTACTCGGTGCTTTATTAGCAGGTTATGGGCGCATTATTGCTGAGGTTGGAGCATCCATGATGCTTGGGGGAAATATCTTAAATAGCACACGAAATATCCCCACTGCTATTGCCATGGAAACCAGCAAAGGTGAGTTTGCACAGGGTATTGCATTAGGGATTATTCTTGTTTCTATGGCATTTATTCTAACAATGAGTTTGCAATATATGCAAGGTAGGGGAAGCATTCGTGAAGCAGAATAAATTCTGGCAACGCCAAAAATGCAGAATCAAGGCTTGGGAACGCAGGAATGTTCTATACCTTTCAAGTTACCATAACGCAGAAGCTGCATTTTTGGCTAAGCCCCGAAGGGTAACTCCAGAAGCCATCATCTCCGTTGTTGCACATCTTGTGAAGGCAATAAGCATTCCCTGCGAAGTGCGCCTAGGATATGATGGCTTCAGGAGTCACAGAATTCATTCTGCTTCACGAATGCTTCCCACGGGACGATTAGCGCATGACTGATAAAATCCTCGCCCATATCCAATTTAATCAAATCAATAAGTGCTACTCTAAAAAACGCTTTGGGTTTTTCACGGACACGAGAAACTCAAAAGTCATACTTGATAATGCTGAAATTGAACTCAAAGGCGGTGAATGTGTTTTGCTCACCGGTAAAAATGGTTCAGGTAAATCTACCTTGCTACGAATCCTTGCGGGTATACTCAAACCCAATTCTGCAACTATAAACACAGGGCTTGAATCACTCTCATGGAGAAAGGCTAACAAGCTTATTCGCCAGCAAGTCATGTATTTATATCAAGAGCCTTATATGTTTGATGGGAGTGTTACGCGTAATCTTGAATATGCACTAGGCGGAAAAAAGCTTGGTTCAAAATCAACCTATCAAATTACTCAAGCACTAAAATGGGCTAACCTAGAACACCGAGCGGATACCTCTGCCAAATGTTTATCAGGCGGAGAAAGACAACGCGTAGCACTCGCACAAGCGTGGTTAAAACAACCCAGTGTATTATTATTGGATGAACCTACTGCCAATATGGATGAAGAATCTCGACGATCAACCGAGGACTTATTGTGCAAGTTTAAAGAGAGTGGTACTGCATTGCTTATCGCCAGTCATGATGTAAATCACTTTCACCACACAATGGATAAACGCTTATTACTTAAAGATGGTCTGATTGTTGAAATTGGAGATTATACGAATACAGCACATGATAATATTTCACTCTTTCCTAGTAGTAAACGAAAAGCATGAGAATAGACAAGAAAAACATCACCGCAGTAATTCTGGCAGGTGGAAAAGGTCGCCGCCTTGAAGGTCAAGATAAAGGTTTAGTCATTTATAAAGACAAGGCACTCATTCAGCACGTGATTGAACGTATTCAACCGCAAGTTGGCTCAATTATGATTAATGCCAATCGTAATCAAGAAACCTATGCGAGTTATGGCTATCCTACGATTAGCGATGAGATGAGCGACTTCCAAGGGCCATTAGCTGGTTTTGCCACAGCGATGAAAACAGTAAAAACTGATTACATTATAACACTCCCTTGCGATGGACCATCACTGCCACTGGGTCTTGTTTCGCGCATGCTTTCAAAACTTAATACTTTTGACGATGTTTCTAACTGTATCGCGGTTGCTCACGATGGCGAATGGCTACAGCCCGTGCATGCACTTATCCCCGTTGCATTAATTGATAGTTTAGAGGCATTCTTAGCAAACGGTGATCGTAAAATTGACCTTTGGTATGCAATGCATGATTTGGTGCAAGTTGATTTTTCTGATCAGCCCAATGCCTTTTTTAATATTAATAAAAAAGAACAACTAGGGGAAACGAACAACTGATGATCAAATCTTCCCTTCCCCTGTTAGGCTTTGCAGCATACAGTGGCACTGGTAAAACCACGCTACTTTGCAAGTTGATCCCGTTATTAAAAGCAAAAGGCATCCGTATCGGCGTAGTGAAACATGCACATCACGATATTGAAATTGACCATCCCAAAAAGGATAGCTACGAGTTACGTCAATCAGGTGCAACAAAAGTTGTTGTAGCTTCTCGAAAACGCACCGCAATTATTATTGAACACCCAGATAATCAAGAAGAACCAACCTTAGAAGGTGCGTTAAAAAATATTCATACCAAAGGTTTAGATTTGATTTTGGTAGAAGGTTTTAAACTAGCTGATTTACCCAAAATTGAGTTACATCGCAAAGCCTTGGATAAACCCTATATTTATCCCAATGATAATAATATTATTGCCATTGCACTTGATCATCTATTAGAAGATAAAGAAACACCGCTGCAACTTGATTTGAATAATTCCCAGCAGATTGCAGATTTTATTGAAATAAACATAATCAAAATAAAAAATGACTAATAAAAGACAAACGAGCTGTGCCGATGCATTTGAGGCTGATGCCATCAGTGTAGCTAATGCACGAGAAATTATTACTCAAAAAATAACCCCAATCAAAGAATCAGAAAAACTAGACCTCCGCAGTTGTTTAAATCGCTATTTAGCAGAAGATATTTATTCTCCCATCGACGTCCCCTCGCACACCAATTCAGCTATGGATGGTTATGCCATCGCAGGTGATGATTTGCCCACACAAACGATACAAAGCTACTCTATTAGCGGTATATCTTATGCAGGCAGACCATCAAGCGATGCTCACAAAGTTGGGCATGTAACACGCATTATGACAGGCGCGGTAATGCCCAAAGGCACCGATACCGTCATCATGCAAGAACAGATAGAAATTGTTGATACATTAACCGTTGATACACTAAATGTACTAATAAAACCCGAGCATAAAAAAGGACAAAATGTGCGCCAAGCAGGTGAAGATATTGCCAAAGGTTGTTTAGTATTATCTAAAGGACAACAAATCACCCCTGCTGATCTTGGCATATTATCATCATTGGGAATGGGTGAATTAAACGTCACTATTCGTCCACGTGTCGCATTCTTCTCAACAGGTGATGAATTACGCTCTGTTGGAGAAACATTAAAAGAAGGAGAAATCTACGACAGCAATCGCTACACTTTATTTGGCATGCTAAAACAACTCGATGTAAACATCACCGACATGGGTGTGGTACGAGATACACAAGATGCAATATACGATGCCTTTGTAAAAGCCTCAGAGATTGCAGATATTGTCATCACATCAGGCGGAGTATCTGTAGGTGATGCCGACTATATAAAACCTACGCTCAAAGCACTCGGCGACACACACTTTTGGAAAGTAGGCATGAAACCCGGTCGTCCTTTAACCTTTGGCACTCTTAACATAAAACCGAACAATGCATGGTTCTTCGGCTTACCCGGAAACCCTGTTGCGGTTATGGTCACCTTCATGCAGTTTTTAGAACCTGCAATCCATTATCTATCAAGCGGGAAAATAAAAGCCCCCGTAACCTTGCAAGCAATATCAACTGACCAAATAAACAAGCGCGCAGGACGAACAGAGTTTCAACGCGGGATATTCGAAAAAACACCCGATGGAAAACTCTCCGTACAACGCACAGGCAAGCAAGGTTCAGGCATACTCACATCCATGAGTATTGCTAACTGCTTTATAGTATTACCAGAAGATTCAAACGGTATAGAAGAAGGTGAAATAGTAGAAATACAGCCTTTTTCTGGTGCTGTTTAAAACACTTAAAGCCCACTTGGAGTTTAAACTTCTGCTGTGTATCTTGGCATTTTTCTGTTACCTGCGGTTTGGTGATTTTACCACTTATAATATAGAAAAAGTGCTGGGCAATAACTGGACAATGCAGAAACAAAAAAGCCTGTAGAAAACTCTACAGGCTTGATGTATATGGTGGGCCGTGAGCGATTCGAACGCTCGACCAATTGATTAAAAGTCAACTGCTCTACCGGCTGAGCTAACGGCCCTTTTCTTCTTATTGGAGTAGTTTTAAAACTGCTCTCAATCAAGAGAGGCGGTAGTATACACTACCGAAACTCCCATTCAAGCGGTTTTATTACGATTTTTAAAATTAAACCTTATCAAGCTTTCGCAGTCCATTTGGTAGTAGTTTCAAATCTGCCAAACTTGCTACTAATGCCTTGCCAAAACTTGCTTCTTCTTCGTATACCATTTTGTAATATTGAATCTTCATAGTTAACGCACTGCCAAACACGATCGCAAAGAATGTTAAAAACGAACCCATCGCTAAGGTTGACGCACCTGTAACTGCTTGACCGATGGTACAACCCATTGCGAGTACACCACCGACTCCCATTAACAAACCACCGATGATGTGCACGAAGAAATCTTTCCAGCTTGCGAACCACTCTATTCTGAACTTTCTAAATAGAAGTGAATAAAGAAAAGAGCCAGCAATAACACCCGCACCTGCCACTAATGCAAAAGTTATCAAACTATTTGAGAAGCCTGTTTCAATCCAGCGTATTAAATGTCCTGCGGGCTGCGCAAAGGTAAATGATTGTGCGCCTATCGCAAAGGGGCGTTCGTCCATCATTTCTGCTTCTTCTAATAAGTTTTGACCAAGCTCACCTGTTGTTACCCACCATGCAGCGACTACAACAGCTGCCACTACAAATCCACCTAAGATATTATCGAAGCTATCTCTAAAGTCAGATGATAAGAATGCCCATAGCACTAGCAAACCACCTAATACGGCTGCAACTATTGTTGTTGTGGTTACGGGGTCACTACCTGCTGCGTAAGCGATAACACTGCCTAAACCTTGGTTTTCAACGCCCATTATAGAAAGATCAATAAATGCAGGCTCCATCCATTGTAAGAAGGCATCGTTACTAAAGTCTGTAAACATCATAAAGTAAGCCATGATACCCATTGCGAATAATACAAATAACGATTTGATATTTCCGCCACCTAATCGTATTAAGGTTTTATTGCCACAGCCAGAACCTAAGGTCATACCTACACCGAAGATTAATCCACCGAGTAAGTTACGTGGCCATGCAAAGTTAGCGGTTAGATAAGGAGGGTTAGCCGTGTCGTTTTGTGCGATTAATGATGTATCAGTCAAGCCCATAACTGACATCACCATTACACCAAGAATTGCTAAGCCCATAGCGAACACCCAAGCGCGCATACGCCCTGTATCCCCTATATTAACTAAATCAGAAACTGCACCCATCGTACAAAAATTTGTTTTGTTGGCGAATATGCCCAGTATCACTGCCAAGCCGAATGCCCACAGTAGTATCGTTGTTGTAATTTCCATTTATTTCCTCCTAGTTAGATAAAGTACAAAACCTCCTTTAATTTTTATTCAAAAACATCCTCGTATACCTCGCTCATTTTAATATCTATATCAAGGCATTCCAAATGCAAGGTATCATTCTCATCTAGCAAAAAGTATTGCCAATGTTTTCCATCGCGCCGATACAATTCGACTTTTTGTTCTTCTTGCGTAACCATCACATATTCTTGCAAAGAAGCAATATTCTGATACGCATGTAATTTTTCACGCCTGTCTATCCCCTCCGTAGAAGGTGATAGCACTTCCACAATCAAACACGGCGTCTCAATATAAAGTTCTTCATTATCATCAGCATTACACGCCAACAACACATCAGGATAATAAAAACGGTTTAAGTCAGCAATATATAACTTCATATCAGCAATAAAAGAACGGCAATCACTACCGCGCGATCCTTGCCTTAAAATACTAAATATATTTCCTGCAATTGTATTATGCTTTCGCCCAGCTCCCGCCATGGCGCAAACATCCCCATCATAAAATTCATGACGAATATCACTCTCAAGCTCACCTTTTAAATAATCTTTAATTGATAACGATGGTTGCTGTGCTTGTTGCATAGTTCTCTCTCCCTCTTTTAAATAGTAACAACCTTTTATACTCTATATAAAAGTTGTTATAAGCACATCTAGCTATGGTTTGCATGGCTTATTAGCCATCAAATCATGCAAACCACCTGATACATACTTGTGAAGCACACTCGATACCAGTGTCTGGTAAGGAATACCCTCTTCGAGTGCCCGTCGTTGAAGGGACTCTAAATCATGACTAGAAATTCTTATATTGATACGACGATCTTTTTTAAATGTTTCTTTTGCAAATGCCTGTAATTGTTTTTTTCGCTCAGGAGTTAATATTGATTTAAACTCACCCGCTTCAAAATCCTTGAGAATCTCTAGTTCTTCTGTACTTAGTCTAGGGTCAGTCATTGTTTTCTCCTATATATTGCTTTGTTGCCTTTCGACTGGGGATAATTGTTTTTAAAAATATTTCTTTCTCATCTTCTACGTATGGAACAAGATAAACATAAGCCTCTATACAAATCACAAATACACGTTGATTTGGATATTTAGCCTTATTAGAGTGTTCGATATCATCTAATACAGTATCTTTTTGCAAATAAAAAACTACATCTTCAAAGGATAACCCACGTTCTGTAATAAGTTGCTTATTTTTAGTGGCATTCCAATTGATTTCTTTCATTAATAGTAATCTATCACAGATGTACACCTAATGTCATCAGGCAACAATGAGCCATAACTACAGGCAAACGGTGTAAAACCCATTTTTAACTGTCAGTTTTACGCTTTTAAAAGTCATAAAGTGACAATAATAGCTGACAAAAAGATGTACTCAACGATACATAACAACATCAATAAAAAATTAATTAGTTTAATATCAACAACTTAACTATTTTTAAAAAAAGTTGGCACGCCCTCTGCATTAATACCAGCGAACACATTGTTCAACCTGTTAAGTTTTGGTTAATAACAACTTTTATATAATGCCCAAGCAAAAGCAGTAACAATTAATTTACTTATTAAAAAGTAAACAATCATAAAAATAATCTTTGGAGATTTAAAATGAAAAAGCAAGTACAAAAAGGTTTTACACT
>CAZSXI010000084.1:0-8387 GCA_964611045.1 uncultured Cocleimonas sp.
CTCTATAAAGCTATACAGTCGAATAGAAGCTGAGCTGGAAGATATAATTGAGGATATCTAAATTAGCCTCCTAATTAGTGCAGATGGGTCAATTTCCATACAAAACCTCGAGCCGAGCGATAGCGAGACCATGTTGAAGCGGAGCGATGACAATCCGTAAGGCGTATAGAATGCGTAATAAAGTGATGAGATGGTCTCCTCCTCTTTAATACGGCATCAAAGTGCATAATGAGGCTTTCTAGGTATAATTCACTACTAAGTAAAAAAACAAAAAAATTAACATAGAACACCTTAAAAGGGCACTGACCCCAATGCCAGTAAGTTAAGCCCTCTCTCCCTAGCAGGCGGTGTCCTGAGCCTGCCGAAGGGGAGAGAGTTGGAGAGAGGGTAGAGGTTCAAAGATGGCACTATAGTCGAACTTTCTACCCCCTCCCTAACCCTCCCCCTGCTAGGTGGAGGGGACTTTTTTCTTAACTTACTGGCATTGGTACTGACCCTGCCCCCTTTATTTTATAGGTTTGACCTCAGTTTAGAAGCATGTTTATACTACCTAGCTTATGCAAAAATCCGAACAACAAAAAACAAAACCCAAAAAGCGGTTTTGGCCAACATTAATTACGCTGACCCTTATTGCGTTATTGCTTACCCTTGCTACATCCCTTATGCCTCGTAGTATTCCAACCGATTTTACTGTTGTTGGTAAAGGCACTAACGCAGTGGTACTAATATACGATCCTAATATTCTTCGAAGCACACAAATAGCTTCCGCGATGAATGCAGTAAGAGATGATTATAAGGGGCAACTAGAATTTGTCGTTGTGCAGCTGGGCTCACCTACCGGCAGAATACTGAGTCGTACCTATGACATAGAAACTGCCGCGTTATTATTTATTGATGGTAAAGGTAATGTTCTGACCATTCAACAGACACCGTATGATGCTGCAACGCTCCGGCATCACTTAAACACAATATTTAAGTAATCAAGTCCAATAAAATTCTGTAAGTCTCTAAGGCATTTTATCTAGGCACAACAAGCCTTTACAAGAAGTACAACAATGAATATATACCTTAGAGATGTTCACAATGGTGAATTGTTATGGTGTCGGTAAATATAAGTTCCTTCAAAATATTATTTTTTTTGATATTTATAAGTTTAAAGAAGAAAGGGGTAGTACCCTTAAATGTTTTTCGGGCGACCTCTTCTCGCATAACCTGTCTTCACACCCAATAACATCTCCACCTCTTCCCTAAATTTTTCACCACCAAGTGGAGTTCCAGTCTGCGTAGTTTGCCGTATTTCTGTAATTAAATTATCGCTCAATTTATCTTTGAACAAAGCCTTGTACGCTTCTTGCCTTCTCTCTTGTTTAAGGCCTAACGTTCATAGATTGGATGCGGTGTAATTAAGGAGTCTCTTTTTCCTAAAGCATTAGCAGTCTTGTTGATGCAGGTTGTGAACATACCGCTATTGTCACAGGAGGCGGAAAAGAATGTGTAAAAATAGATGCTTTTAGATGGGTCAATACAGTTTTGGGGAATGTGAAAAATGCCTTAACGGGCACTTATCACGCAATTAGAAAGAATCATGCTTCACGTTATTTGGCTGAGTTTGAGTATCGTTTTAATCGGCGATTTAACTTGCCGAGCATGTTAAATAGGTTGCTTTTTATAGCGGTTAAAACACCCCCTATGCCGAACAAGTTCTTAAAGGTAGCTGAGGATTATGGCTAATCAGGAACGTTTTTGAATCAAAATAGCGATTGGGAACTAAAAGAAAACAAGCTCCACCGAGAATATCAATTTAAAAACTTTATCGAGGCCTTTGGCTTTATGACACAGGTTGCTGCCCTCTCTGAGTTAAACGATCACCACCCTGAATGGTGTAATGTTTATAATAAAGTCGTTATTGATTTGACCACACATGAGGCTGGCGGTATTACGGCACGTGATTTTGCTTTGGCGAAAGAAATGGAAGGGATTGCTTCCTTTACTGCACAATAGGAGAAATATTGCCATAATCATCCATACAGATCTATAATGTAGAACATCCTACAAATAGGCACGATCATGCAACAACTAATCAATCTACGTGATGCCAATCAGAATCTATCAAAATATATTAGCTCGCTACACGAGGGCGATGAAATCGTCATAACGAAACACGGTAAAGCCGTTGCAAAATTAGTTTCGATAACAGAAAAAAAAGAATTAAATGATGAACAGCACAAAGCACTACAACGCCTATTAAATTTAGGTAGCAAAGGTTATCACTTAGGTGGGAAAGGCATAAACAGAGATGAATTCTATGAGCGTTAAACGAGTTTCATTAGATACCAATATACTCATTCATGCGATTGATAAAGACGATGAACAAAAGCAAAACACAGCAATAAAACTGATAGAAAAATGCGCACTCGTACACGACTGCGTATTAACACTGCAATCGCTATCAGAATTTTATTCAGCGGCCACACGTAAAGGCAAAGTCACCCACACACAAGCCGAAGCCCATATTAAAGACTGGCAGTGTTTGTTTCCTACTATTCTCCCCTCAACACATACGGTGGAATACGCGTTAAAAGCGGTGGATGAACATAGTTTATCTTTCTGGGATGCCATGCTCTGGTCGGTGTCATACGAGAATGGCGTGCGTGAGATTTATTCGGAGGATTTTCAGGCGGGGCGAGAATTGAAAGGGGTTTTGTTTAGTAATCCTTTTGGTTGAAAAACTCAATAGCGTAGGTCGGAAGAGCGCCAGCGTCATCCGACAATGGAGGGCAAACAAACATGGTCGTGTCGGATGACGTTTCGCTCTTCCGGCCTACGTGATTTATACGGCTTACCGCGTTTTGGCTAAACAGATAGAAATTGCTGCTTCTAGTTAACTCAAAAGTTCTGCAATTCTTGTCGCCCTTACCATCTCTGTCTTAACCCCAGCATTCAGCACTGCACCACTCGCTACTATACTCACGGTCTGTTTGGCGCGTGTTATCCCTGTATAAATCAGCTGTCTTGTTAATAACGGCATAACTTCGTGTGGGAGTATTAGTGTGACTTGGTCAAACTCTGAACCTTGGCTTTTGTGGATGGTCATTGCCCATGTGGTTTCAAAGGCGGGGAGCCTTACAGGAGCGTAGCTTTTGAATGCGCTCTCCTCGGCATCAGAAGACCCATCAGGGAAGTACACTTTGGTCTCACCCTCTCGTACTAAAGTGATGCCCGTATCGCCATTAAATAATCCCTTGCTGTAGCTATTTTGAGTAATCATTGTGGGACGACCGTGGTACCACGACTGATTTTGTTGTTGAGCAAAACCGCCCCGACGTTTTATCAGTCCTTGTTTTTCTAATTCTGCCTCTATACGACTGCTCATTATGGTACTACCGTTTAAACCTCGGCGTAGCGCACAGAGGATACGGTATTCGTTAAAGGCTTCAAATATCTCAGTAATACTTGAGGCTGGATTATTTAAGACTTTAAAATAGTTTTGCCACGGTGAGATTAAATTGCCTGGGAGTTGGTTTCCTGTAATGGGAGCAATGAGTTTGCAGTCTGGCTTTGTTTCGTTGTGCAATATGTTTAACAGTGTTTTGCTGTCGCCTTTGTTGGCGGCCATGGCTAGTTGACCTATTGCGCTTTCTTGTTTGAAGCGGTAGTTTTTTTGTAGGGTGATTATATGATTTGGGCTTTTCGCTTGCTCTCCCCCCTCACCCCAGCCCTCTCCCTCGAGGGAGAGGGGGAAAAGACTCAAACCTTCACACATATCTGCGAATACTGATCCTGTTTCTACCGATGAGAGTTGGTCTTTGTCGCCGATTAGGATTAATTTTGCGTGGGGTGGAACGGCTTCTATTAGTTTTGACATCATGGCTATGTCAATCATCGAAGCTTCGTCGATTAAAATTACGTCTGCATTGAGTGGATTATTTCGATTGTGTTTGAAGCTTACTTTTTCGGGGATAAAGCCTAGCAATTTATGGAGGGTGCTGGCTTGTTTTGGCATTTGTGACAGCACTTCATCTGACAAGTGGAGCTTATTTTGTGCTTCACCGACCGAATTAAGAATCGCATCTAGCATTCTTATGGATGCTTTGCCTGTTGGGGCTGCTAAAAGGATGTTTAAACCCTTATTTATTAGTCCACCCCCCCCTTTTTTTGACGATTTGTATTTAATATCACCCTGTAAGATATGAGATTCAATCAATAAAGCCAGTATTCTGGTGATTGTGGTGGTCTTTCCAGTACCTGGCCCACCTGAAATAATTAGAAACTGGTTTTGTAATGCTCGTTTTGCGGCTTCTCGTTGCCAGTTTATTTCATTATCTGCTTCATCGGATGGAAAATAATGATTTAAGCGTTCCCCTGCCCAACTTTTAACTTTGGCGTCAATCTTAGCAACTTCCAAACGGGATTTAATTTGATCTGCCAGCTGTTGTTGATATTGCCAATAGCGACGCAGATACAAATAACCATTATCCAAAATCAGAGGTTTGTAATCCCCTGCTTCACCGACCACATGGGTGTTTAATAATGCGGTTTGCTGTACTTGTGTGCATTCAATCGCAATCTGCCCTTCACGAGTGTGTTGGCTGACTTCTAAAGTGCAGTGTTTTAGGGTTTGATTCTTCTCGCCATTGCCCTTATCCCCATTCAACGCGTGCATCAAATCAGACAACTGATGATCTAAGGCTTCGTATGATTTCTCTTCTGCTTCTTCCATCGGCGGAGGTGTACTCGATAAAAAATCCATATTTAGTTGTTCGCTCATAAGAGGGATTCCATGAATAATGTATCCAAAGCCTCAATCAACGCCAAATTAGGCTTATCGAAATACACGCCTCCATTCTTATTATCCTTTGCCATTCCGCGAATAAATAAATAGTACGCACCACCCATATGCGTGTCCCAACTATAATCTGCCACACGCTTTTTTAGGTAGCGATGTACCGCCACGCTGTATAATAAATATTGCAAATAATAATGCGAGTCCGCCATCGTGGGTGTTAAGTTTTCTGGCGCATAATCATGCAATGAGTTGGACTTGTAATCGGCAATATAAAAGCGCCCCTTATGTTCAAAGATCAGATCTATAAAACCTTTAAGATAACCTTCAACCTGCTCAAAACGTAGCGTGTTTACAGCATCACGTAATCGCTGATCTTCTCGGGGTAAGTGTTTGAATAAAATCTGTTTAAGCTCATCAATCTGCAATAATTCTAAGGGCAGATAAAACTCCATTTCATTGAGGCGATTCTCATTGTTGAGTTGTTGCAAACTAAAGCCTTCAAACAGCTCTGCTTGTAAAGAATTTGTCATCAACACGGTTGCAGCATTTTGATGCTTTTCATCAAAACCCCATTTACTCAAAGCGGTTAAAATAACGTCTGTTTGATCATCGACAGGCACGGTGAAATCAAGGTTTTCATATATCTCATGCAAGGCACTACCCGCGGTTGAACCTCGGGGGAATTCATCGTCTGTCTTTGTGAGCAACGGAGAAACAGCTTGCGCGTCATGGTCGGGGGATTCAGCGTGCGCGCCTGCGGTTAAGCCACTAAAACTGGTAACTTGTGCTTGTGGTCTAATTTCTGCGCTGAAGTTTTTGGCGCTTAGCGTTTTCTCTGATTGTGGGCTTTGATAGCGCTCATTTAAGTCTGTAGGCAACTCGCTCACGCTGATATTACCTTCACCCTCTTCTACCAACTTTTCTAAGGTAGCTTTATAGGATGTAAAGAAATTAGCTTTTTGTTCTTTAGCCACTTTTGAACTGCCCGATGGAATGGTTTCACCATCGCTAAGTAACCAACCCAGTGCAGTTCTATCTGGGTTCATGTAAATCGCTTCGGTAAATGTCACAACGGTGCACTGGTATTTTGCGCGTGTCAGTGCAACGTAGAATAAACGTGCTTCTTCGGCCTTTTCTTCAGCTATTTTTAGTTTTTTGTGTTCATCAGCTTCCGCAGAACCAATCTCTAAGCAAGCCTTCTCATCTTGATAAAAGCTGTAAATAGAATCTTTAAACGCTGCACCTGTTGTGCCCACATACGGTAAATAAACGATGGGGTATTCCAAGCCTTTGGATTTATGAATGGTGACAATTTTCACCAAGTTTTCATCACTTTCTAAACGTAATTCTCGCTCACTTGAGTTTGCATTATCTTGCTGTTGTTTAAGCCAGCGCAACACCTCTTCCATGCTTAATGATTGCTGTTTACTCTGGTGATGAATGAGCTCAGCAAGATGCAGTACATTGGTTAAACGACGTTCACCATCATCATACGACAGTAAGCGCTGATGCACACTTTGCGATGCCATCATGCTTCGCATCATCGGTAAAAAACCTTGGCTCTTCCATTGAAAATGCCAATTTTGCATTTTTAATAAAACATCTTCCCATGCGTTTTGCCCGTCACCAAGGCCATCTTCAAAAGCCAGCAGATTTTCAGCTTGATAACCTAGCAATTCAGTGACCAAGGCACGACGTACTTCATCTTCACGTTGTGGTTCAACAATTGCGGTTAACAACCGTAAAATTTCGACCGATTCATGCGTTTCATAAATACTGTCTTTACTGCTTTGTACGCTGGCGATACCTTTTTTGTTCAAGGCTTCTTTAATCATATCGCCCTGCGTATGTGAGCGAATTAAAATGGCAATGTCGCCACCTGAGATCGGCGTATCACCAATCATCGCTTTACCCGCGTTTGATGCGTTTAAAAGCAATGCAATATCACCTGCCACCGCATTAGCAATATCAGTGCGGATAGATTCCATGCTTGGTTTTTCTTCTTCTCTAACATTGCTAACCGCATAATCCCAAAAACGTAATGGACTACGGTTATCTGGTGTCTTGAGATTCTCTGTCGCACGGTTGCCCGCATTCACGCGTTGATATTGAATGCCTGCATCCATAAAGGGATTATCGGAAGAGGTGTAAAGATCATTAAACGCCGTAATTAAATGTGGGTGCGAACGCCAATTCGTATCCAAGGTGTATTGCTGTGAGGCTGAGTCTTTAGCTTTGAGATACGTGTGAATATCTCCCCCACGAAAACTATAAATAGCTTGCTTAGGGTCGCCAACAAAAAACACCGTGCTATCACTATTGCTAGGAAAAATAGAACTGAAAATATTGTATTGAATCGGGTCGGTATCTTGAAATTCATCAATCATTGCGACGCTATATTTATCCCGCAAGTCACTCGCAAGTTGAGGTTGATTTTGTAATGCTTTTTCTAACTGGAGCAATAAATCATCAAAAGAAAGCACGCCAAGCCTTTGTTTTTCTTTTGGTAGTTCTGTTTGTAAGTACGTTAATAATTCAATACGAATACGGTTTATAAAATCATCTGAGTTTGCATCTAACGCTGCCCATGCATCAAGAAAGCTTTGCCACTGTTCAAAAAACGGGTGCTCAATGGATTCAAATTTAGCGAGGGTTTTCTCTTTAGTGCCCAACCACGCTAATTTACTATCAACTTTATTGGGGATTTTTCCCGACAATACGATAAGCGCAAAGTCCTTTAAAAAACTGTCTCGTGATTTTTTAAAGTTGGCTGAATAACCCTTCTCGTTTAGTTCGGTTTGGTTTAATAAAGCGCTTAAATCATCCTCATTTTCCTGCCATGTTTTGATGGCTTGTTGGAAGATATTCTCTAACTCTGCCCACTTTTCAGCGTTTACGTCTTCGGACTGTGGCCCACACAATTCTAGGTACGGTTTTCCGACCGCATTACGAATATCTGTTAATAATGAGTCTGGAGTAATTCTTTTTTGTTGTATTTTAAAGATGAGAGACTTAGGTGCTTTTGCAAAACGTCGTCGCCAAAAATCATCGACAAGGTTTTGCATGATCTCGCTATCATCCATCAACAACTCGCTATCAAACGGCAAACTGGCTTCAAACGCATTGTCACTTAATGCGCGTTGACAAAAACTGTGGATAGTGAAAATTGCCGCTTCATCAATACTTAGTTTTGCGCGCTTCAATCGGCTAATGGATTCAGCTTGATCAAAATCTTTATTTAATAATTGTAAATATTCATCATTAATATCGGTATCGGCTCTGTCTGCCTCGCTAAGTTCAAAAGCATCAAGCGCTTCGGTTAAGCGTGTACGCACAGCATCGCGTAATTCTTTGGTCGCGGCATCGGTAAATGTCACCACTAATATCTGATCAACCGTTAAACCTTTTTCTAAAATTAGCCGTAAATAAAGGTATGTGACCGTCCATGATTTACCCGTACCAGCGCTGGCTTCAATCAAATTGATTGATTCTAAGGGGATTGTGTAGGGGTTTATTTTTTGCACGGGGTGATATTAGACGTTTTAAGAGACCTTTGCACGAGTCAGTGGCGAAAGAAAAATGGGCTAAAATTTTACTGATT
>CAZSXI010000085.1:0-8342 GCA_964611045.1 uncultured Cocleimonas sp.
TTAAAACAGGACTACTTTGATAGTCCACCCCCCTTATTTTTTGATGATTTGTATTCGAAATATTGTACAAAACGGCAAAAAAAGGGGGAGGTGGACTTCAAAAAGACACAAAAAAAGCCGCATATGCGGCTTTTTTTGTGTAAGTAAGCATTTCAGCCTACATTACACCAAGCTTTTCTAGTACGTCGATAGTCAAACCACCAGTCGCCAACCCATTCTCTTGTTGGAAACGCTCAACAGCTTTCATGCTACCTTTACCAAACGCTCCATCGATAGGACCATTGTAAACGCCGGCATCTTTTAGTGCTTGTTGGATACGTTTATTAATGTCGTCACCCATATTAGTCTTACACAAAACGCGACGCCACTCTAGACGCTCGCTAGAAACTTTAGAACGCTTTTCAACCGTCTTGTATTCTGCAGGAATAACCGTACGAACTTCTTCAGCAGGCGTAGCAACATTGCTCACTTTGATAAGTCTAGCAACGGGCTCTACTTTCTCTTCTTCAATGCCTGCTGCAGTATCAATAACTAGCTTTTTGATTTTTGCAAATTTAGCAGGTATTTCTTTCAAACAAATTTGATTGCCTGTGTAAGTGCCTTCACCTTCAGTACCTGATGTTCTCCATGTAAACGAAGCATCAACCGTTTTGTTCGTTAGTGTAACCTTCTTGTATTCTGCCGGTATCTTAACCTTATCAATCGTAGCATCGCTTACTAACTTACTAATTTTAATTGCCTTGACTTCTTCTGGTATTTCAACAAGGTCAATTGCTGATTTTGATTTAAGCACTGTCTTTTTGATGGTCTTGTACACAGCAGGTATTTGAATCAAACACATAATCTCGCCTGTAGTGTTATCTATTTTTGTGATTAGACCATCACCTTTTCTCCATACTGCTTTTGCAGGCTCAACCTGAATTTTCTCTTCTATAACTTCGTATTCTGCCGTTTTATAGATTTTCTTTTTACTGGATTGTTTAATGACAACCGTTTCTTGAACTTCTTCAAACTGAGCATCTGCAATTTTGATTTCTTCTGATTCTTCTTTTACAAGAACATCTTTTGACGTTTCTTCAAATTTTGCAGGGACAAAGTATTCTTGAAAACAAGCTCCAACGCTTGAACTAGCAATATCAATACCATTCGTTTTTGCACCCGCTAGTAATGCTGGGCTTGCTGGGATACCTTTTTTACCTAGGCTTGTCACCCAAGTAGAACCCGCTGGTGAAGTTTCAACCTCAATAAACTCTTCACGAAACTTAGCAGGAATTGCTTTTATCTTTGTGTAGCCTTCTTTCTCAACAATAGATGTCTCAGCCACGTCAAATACTGCTGGTTTTATCTCAACTTTTTCAGATTCAGGTTTAATTAAAACTTCTTCTGTCTTTGTATTATATTGTGCTGGAACAATAACTTTAGCAAAACATTCACCAGGCTTTGCATCTGGCAATGTACTGGTTGCATCAATTCTATCAACCTTCTCTTCATGGGACGCTGCCATAGCCTGTGAAGCAGGAAGCAAAAGAGCCAGTACGGCTACCGAAGCGAAACTTTTAATGAACATGTGTATCTCCTTAAATTTTTATCTTTATTGTACGACTATGTAGGTACGACAGTGACCAGAAACGAATCCTAGTCGTTATGCTCACAAAATAAGCACTTTGAAAAATATTACCGAAGGATAATCCATTCGTCCGCAATGAGCAACCGCCGATCACCCGCAAAAACAAACAACTTACCGAGTATTGTGATGAGATTATCTTAGAAAATTGATAAAAAGCTACAAACTAGCTTGTATAGCTTTGACACAAACAGCCATCAAAGTTCCCGGAAGAATACCCAATGCAATGACTGCTAATCCATTAATACTTAGCAATACCTTAAAATCCCATTTTACTGGCGCTATCGCTGATGTTGTACTTTCAGGCTCATCAAAATACATGAGTTTAATTGCACGCAAGTAGTAATAGGCTCCAATCACTGACATCACAACACCAAATACTGCCAACCAAATAACGTTGGCATCAACCACAGCTGTTATCACTGATAACTTCGCATAAAAACCTACAGTTGGCGGAACACCTGCCATTGAGAATAAAAACAGCATCATCATAAAGGCATACCAAGGATGACGAGAACTTAAGCCTTTTAAGTCTGTAAGTTGATCAGCCTCATAACCATCACGGCTTAATAAAATAACGACCGCAAAACCACCCATAGCAATAATGGCGTAAGTAATGATGTAAAACATTGAAGCAGCGTAACCTGTGTGAGTGCCCGCTAAAATACCCATCAATACAAATCCCATATGAGAGATTGTTGAGTAAGCAAACATTCGTTTAATATTGGTTTGTGCAATCGCTATGATATTACCTGCCAGCAATGACAATGCAGCAAGTAATGATAAAATCTGTTGCCAACCTTGTACCATGTCGCCAAGTCCTTCAACAAGTAGGCGAATCACCATAGCAAAAGCGGCTATCTTAGGTGCTGTTCCTAAAAATAAGGTTACCGCTGTAGGGGAACCATCATAAACATCTGGCACCCACATATGGAAAGGTACTACGCCTAACTTGAATCCCAAGCCAGCGATAATAAAAGATAAGCCCAACAATAAACCAATATTTTCCATCACTGGATGTGTCGACATATAGGTTGCAATATGATCAAGATGTAAGCTTCCCGTCACGCCATAAATTATCGACATACCATAGAGCAACATACCCGACGCAATTGCACCCAGTACAAAGTATTTCATTGCCGCTTCGGATGCACGACCATCATCACGTTTAAAGGCAACCATGGCATACATGGCTAATGATAGTAACTCTAAACCGAGATAGATCAGCAACATGGTTTTTGCTGAAACCATTATCATCATGCCTAAAACCGCAAACAAGCCCAGCGTAAAGTACTCACCTTTATACATCTCACGAGAACGTAAATAATCGCGTGAATAAACGAAAACGGCAACCGTAATCAACAAGATAGAAACTTTTAGTATTTGCGCCATAGGATCAAGCACAAACATATCACTAAAGGCAGTTGCGCCTGCTTTAGCCGTCGCTTGGTATGACTCTGCCAAAATGAGATTCATCTCAGTTGTGCCGAATAAAACCAAGCCTGCTGTCACTAACAATACAATCTGCGTTAATAAGTAGGTAATAAAGCGCTGTGAGTCTTTAATGAACAAGTCTGCCAATAATACAAAACAAGTACCTGCCAGCAAAAACATCTCTGGTGTTGCCAGCAGAATATTTGGCGTTTCAAATTGCATTGGGATTAATGAGAATAACAACATATTAATTTACCAACTTCGACGTGGTTGCTTGTTCGATAACATGCACTAAAGAATCATTCATCACGTTTATTAATGGCTCTGGCCACAAACCTACACCAAGAACAAATATCGCCAATATAGAAAGAATCAATGTTTCTCTCTTATTTATATCATTTAACTCTGCCACTTGATCATTACCAACCGCGCCAAATATTACGCGCTTGACTAACCACAATGTGTAAGCCGCCCCTATTATCAAGGTTGTGGCTCCTAAGAATGCAATCCAGAAGTTTGCTTTGAAACTAGCAAGAATAACCATGAACTCACCTACAAAACCTGACGTTCCTGGTAAGCCTGTATTTGCCATTGCGAATAAAACGAAGAAAGCGGCAAACCAAGGCATACGGTTTGAAACTCCACCATAAGCATTAATATCGCGCGTGTGCATTCTGTCGTATAACACACCAATACAAAGGAACATCGCGCCAGAGATAAAGCCATGAGAAATCATTTGAACCATGCCGCCCTGCATTCCCATCAAAGCACCTTCGCTACTGCCTGTGGCTTTCAAAATCGGGAACAACAAGAAGAAACCTAGAGTTACAAAACCCATATGCGCGATGGATGAATATGCCACCAGCTTTTTCATGTCATTTTGTACTAATGCGATAAAACCAATATAAACCACAGCTGTTAATGACATAAAGATCACTAACCACGCTAGTTCACTTGAGGCATCAGGAGTCATCGGTAGCGAAAATCGTAAAAAACCATAGCCACCAATTTTAAGCATTACGGCGGCAAGTATCACCGAGCCACCTGTTGGCGCTTGCACGTGAGCATCGGGTAACCATGTGTGTACAGGCCACATCGGAACTTTTACACCAAAAGCAATTAAGAATGATAAGAATATGAGAATCTGCGGCGTCATGCCCAGCTTAACCGTATGAAAATCTGCAATCGCAAAACTACCTGCTTGCGTGTACATATAGATCAAACTTACCAGCATGAATACCGAGCCGAAGAAGGTATACAAGAAGAATTTGATGGTTGCATATATACGGTTATCACCACCCCAAATACCAATCACGATAAACATCGGTATTAGCATGGCTTCGAAAAACACATAAAACAGCATGGCATCTTGTGCGGCGAATACACCGTTGATGATGCCTTCCATTATTAAAAATGCCGCCATGTATTGTGATGGCTTGTGTTTTATTACTTCCCAACCTGCAAGAACAATCAATACAGTTATAAAAGTATTTAGTAGAATCAGTGGCATCGAAATACCATCAACACCCAAATGGTAATTAATTTTGAACGTTTCAATCCACGGTACTAGTTCAACAAACTGCAGCTGATAACCTGTTGTATTAAAGCCGGTCCATAGCAATAAACTAATCGCAAACGTCAACACACTAACAAGCAAAGCCAAAGGACGAGTCACAAAATTATCGCCCACAAACAGCATAAGGATGCCACCTAATATTGGCAACCAAACTAGGACACTTAGCAAATAACCATCAAACATACTTAGCTCCATATAGTAGCCAAGTCATAATGGCTAACACGCCGAGTATGATTGAGAAGGCATAATGATATAAATAACCTGTTTGAATATGGCGGGCGATGGACGAGAACCAACCTGTTACTTTTGCCGAACCATTGACCATCAATCCATCGATCAAGAAGCGATCACCTGCTGCCCATAAACCTTTACCTAAAGCTAAAGCACCACCCGCAAATACTGCCATGTTAAATTCATCGGCAAAATACTTTTTATCCAATATCGTATGAATAAAGCGGAACTTGTCATAAGCGAATTGTGCGATTGATGGTTTCTTCATATAGATAAACCATGCACTAAACAAGCCCGACATTGCCAACCAAAATGCGGGAGTAAAAATTGCATGAGTTAATAAATCCCATGCTCCATTATAGTTACTCTTTAGTGTTTCAATCGCAGGATGCGCTTTATCAACATGAATGACACCATCAAAGAAATTACCCAACACCATTGGATTAACGAGATAGCCAGAAAGTATCGCAGGAATTGCCAAGGCAATTAACGGATATACAACCACCTTTGAGGGTTCATGCAGATGTGACTTTGTCTCTGCATCCATGCGCTCTTCACCGTGGAACACCAAGAAGAACATTCTGAAGCTATAAAAAGCCGTCACAAACACACCGAGTAAAACCATCCAATAGGCATACTGAGCACCCGGCAATGTCGAAGCATGAACCGCTTCAATAATTAAATCTTTTGAGAAGAAGCCTGAGAAAAATGGGAAACCAATTAACGCCAACGAACCAATCAACGAAGTCCAATAGGTAATCGGCAAATATTTTTTCAATCCACCCATTTTACGAATGTCTTGCTCGTGGTGCATAGCGATAATGACTGAGCCTGCCGCCAAAAATAATAATGCCTTAAAAAATGCGTGCGTCATTAAGTGAAAGACACCTGCACTATAAGCAGAAGCACCCAATGCAACCGTCATATAACCTAATTGGGATAATGTCGAGTAAGCAACCACACGTTTAATATCATTCTGAACAATACCAACCAGCCCCATGAAGAATGCCGTTGTCGCGCCGATGATTAAAACCATATTCAGGGCAGTATCTGACATTTCAAAAATGGGTGACATACGCGACACCATGAAGATGCCTGCCGTTACCATCGTCGCCGCATGAATCAAAGCCGATATAGGCGTTGGACCTTCCATTGAATCAGGCAACCAAACATGTAATGGCACTTGTGCTGATTTACCCATTGCGCCAACAAACAAGGAAATCGCTATCACTGAAACCAATAACCATTCTTGGTTTGGCAAAATCTCCATCGTAATGTGTTGGATCGAAGGTAAACGCTCAAATACTTCCCTGTAATCCAGTGAACCTGTGTAAGTCCAAATGGCAGCAATACCGAGTAAGAAACCAAAGTCACCTACGCGATTCACTAAGAACGCTTTCATATTGGCAAAGATTGCTGTATCACGTGTAGACCAAAAACCGATCAATAAATACGAAACTAATCCAACCGCTTCCCAGCCGAAAAATAACTGTAGAAAATTATTCGACATAACCAGCATGAGCATTGAGAAAGTAAATAAAGAAATATAAGAAAAGAAGCGCTGATAACTATTCTCGCCACCGCGACTATTTTTAGGCCAATTATGCTTATCGTCTTTCATATAACCGATGGTATAGATGTGTACCATCAACGATACAAAAGTGACAACAACCATCATCATTGATGTTAGACGGTCAATCATAAAGCCTATCGCAAAATGGGTATCACCGACTTTGGCCCACGTATAAATATCACCGTAAAATGAATTACCATCAATCGCCACGTGTTTAAGAACGACAAATGAAAGCACACAAGAAATACCCACACCCAAAAGTGTGATTGTGTGCGCGCCTTTACGACCAATAAAACTACCAAATAAACCTGCAATGATTGAACCAATCAATGCAGATAAAGGAATGGCTAAATAAATACTTTCCATAATCTCTAGCCCTTAACCCTTCATATCATCAAGTTCTTCAACATTGATGGTTCGGCGATTACGGAAGACGGTAATCAGAATAGCCAAGCCGATAGCCGCTTCTGCAGCCGCTACTGTCAAAATAAAGAATACAAAAACCTGACCAGCAATATCACCCGAATAATGCGAAAAAGCGATGAAGTTTAGGTTTACCGATAACAGCATCAATTCGATACACATCAGCAAAATAATCATGTTTTTTCGATTAAGAAAAATACCTGCTACGCTGATTGAGAATAGAAGCGCGCTAACAACTAGAAAGTAGGATAAAGGGATCACAACCTTTCCTCCGCTTTCATTTTCACCAAACGTACACGATCTTCACTACGTGTTCGAACTTGCTTTGAGGGGTCTTGTCTCTTCACGCCTTTGCGGCGACGCAAGGTTAGAACAATTGCGGCAATAATGGCTACTACCAAAATGACCGCCGCAATTTCAAATGGGAGTACATATTCTGTATATAACACTTCTCCTAGCGCTTCAGTATTATTCACACTCAGCGGTGCAGGGGCAGGAATATCAACCTTAAAGGCATCCGACGTCATCACCAATATCATTTCTGCAGCAACAGCAATTGCCACGAAAAGCCCCACGGGTAGATAGCGTATAAAGCCTTCTTTTAGTGTATCTATTTGAATATCCAACATCATAATAACAAATAAGAACAACACCATAACAGCGCCAACATAAACCAGCACTAGCACCACACCTAAGAACTCTGCCTCTAATAAAATCCAAATCGCGGCACTACTAAAAAACGCTAAAATCAGAAATAACGCAGAATAGATTGGATTGCGCACAGTCACCACCGCAACAGCAGAAGACAATAATACTGCTGAAAAAAGGTAAAATACGAACAATTCAAATGTCATTTGCTAATTCCTAACTATCTCTAATAATTACAATTTTACTTGTACGGTGCATCTGCTGCTTTTCGTTTAGCGATTTCGGTTTCATGCTTATCACCAAATGCCAACAACTCTTCTTTTGTGATTGTTGTACCTTCGCGACTTTCAAAATGGTACTCAAAAATATGCGTTTCTACAATTGCATCCACAGGACAAGCTTCTTCGCAGAAACCGCAGTAAATACACTTAAAAAAATCAATCTCGTATTTTGTAGTGCGTCGTGTACCGTCAGCACGTTCTTCTGATTCGATATCAATCGCTAACGCAGGGCAGACAGCCTCACATAATTTACAAGCAATACAGCGCTCTTGCCCGTTAGGGTAACGTCGCAAAGCATGATGCCCACGAAAACGCGGTGACATAGGTGTTTTTTGCTCAGGATATTGAATCGTAATCTTTCGTTTGAAAAGATATTTACCCGTTACACTTAAGCCCTGCAATAACTCGAACAAGGTAAATGATTTAATAATATGTTTGATGTATTTAATCATTGTTATACATCCTCTTGACACCGCTCTTCTTATACAAAACAGCAAAAAACAGGGGGGGGGACGTTTAAAGTACTGTTTTATACTCACAACCATGGCTTCC
>CAZSXI010000086.1:0-2914 GCA_964611045.1 uncultured Cocleimonas sp.
ATACTACGCTTGAATGTATTAATTGATCAAGTAGTCAACTAGGTAATAGGAAAATGAGCCGAACTGTTTATTTAAATGGGCACTATGTCGCTGAAGAAGACGCTAAAGTCTCCGTGTTTGACCGTGGGTTTTTATTCGCTGATGGTGTTTATGAAGTGACCTCCGTGCTCGACGGTAAACTTATTAGCTTTGACGAGCACCTCACACGCCTACACCGCTCTCTTAGTGAGCTTGATATGAATGGTGCTTGCTCTGATGATGAGTTACTCAATATTCATCGTGAGCTTGTTAAAATCAACAATGTAGAAGAAGGCTTGATGTATCTGCAAGTCACTCGCGGTGTTGCTGAGCGAGATTTCTTTTATCCTGCACCTGATACACCGTCCTCAATCTTTTTATTGTCACAAAATAAAACCTTGATCAATGCTCCTTTATCAAAGCGAGGGGCTAAAGTAATCACCGTAAAAGATCAGCGCTGGGCACGTAGAGATATAAAGTCAATTCAACTACTTTCACAATCCATCGCAAAGATGGAAGCTAAACAAAAAGGCGCAGATGATGCTTGGTTTGTAACAGATGGGTGGGTAAACGAAGCGACATCGAGTAATGCCTATATCATCACTCAGGATAATGTCATCGTGACACGTCATCTCTCTCACCAAATATTACACGGCATCACTCGAGCATCTATTTTAAACGTAGCTAATAATTTAAGCTTACACGTTGAAGAACGACCCTTTACGATTAAAGAAGCGCTTAATGCTAAAGAAGCCTTTATGACAGGTTCTGCCTCGTTAGTTTGCCCTGTTGTTTCTATAAATGGACAACAAATTGGCTCAGGAAAACCTGAAAAAATCGTTAAAAATATTCGTGAAACCTATATTTCACTCGCTAAAGAAAATTCCATATAGCACCTAATATATTGATCTTAAAGATTAATTAATCGAAAGTGATTTAAATCGCAAGAAATAGTAAATATATTTGACATAAGAATATAAGAATATTATAATATACATATATTCAGTCGCAAGATTGAATATCCTCCATCCTCCTTTGGTGGTATTTTATACAGCTCTTTTGAGCTGTATTTTTTTGCCTGTTAAATATAGCCATTGCCTGAAAAACACGCCTAAATGATCTATATTCCTCTGTAAACCATCACTTAAAATATCGTATGACCCTATTAATTATTGTAGCAAGACTCGCCTTTGTCGCTTATCTCTTCTTCGCTGGCATCCTTTATTTTAAGCAGCATAGTTTATTATATTTTCCTACACCCAAAATTCCTCATAATTTTGATGAAATCATTTTCAACAATCAAGATGAAGACTTAAATATCATTGTGCTCAATAAGGGAAATCAAAAAGCCATTTTATATTTTGGTGGAAATAGTGAAACAGTGGCTGAAAATGCAGATAGATTCTCTGAGACCTTTCCAAATCACACTGTATATCTCGTCAACTACCGTGGTTATGGTGGAAGCACAGGCACACCAGGAGAAAAAGAAAATTATGATGATGCCGAAGCCATTTACAATTTTTTAAAAAAACAGCATAACGATATTTCGGTCATGGGTCGTAGTTTAGGCAGTGGCGTTGCTACTTATTTAGCATCTATAAAGAATGTAGAAAAACTGGTATTGATTACACCTTATGACAGCATACAAAATGTTGCTCAAGCGCGCTTCCCTATCCACCCGATGTCAATTTTACTCAAAGATAAATACAATTCTGCTCACAAGGCAAAAGATGTAAAAGCTGAGATATTGATTCTCATAGCAGAAAATGATGAAACGATAAAATTAGAGCGAACACATAGTTTGATCAAAGCATTTGCAAAGTCGCAGACGACCAAAATTAAACCTATTATCTCAAAGACTATAAAAGGTGCTGGGCATAATACGATTTTGGAATCCGATCGGTACTATCGTTTGATGAGAGATTTTTTGTAAAAGTGTCCTTAAAATCTATTATGGTGCTAACTGCTCTCTATTTTTACTGACAATTCCCACTATCTCTCTCAATTTTTTTATATCGTCTTCCTGAAGGTTGTTTTTTAAACTTACTGCCATTACTTTCATTTTTTCTTGTACCAATTGCCTTAACTCATAACCTTCTTCCGTCAATTGTACAAAAACCTTACGACAATCTTCTTTTCCATGTGTGCGTTTTAATAATGACTTTTTTTCCATTCTTGAAACTAAGGTTGATATAGCTGAACCATCTAACTCCATTTTTTCAGCAAGTTGTTGCATGGTTAGTTGTTTTTTCAAATCACAAAGGTTTAGAACAAAAACATTTTGAGGGCTAATATCATTACCCAAAAATTCCTGATAGAACGCTTTGATTTCTCGCCAGCCTTTGTAAAAATTGAAGCACATTAATTCATTTAGATCGTTAGACATCTCAAATACACCATTATTTTTATAGTTTATGAGAGTTTGCATGAGAAAAAAATAAAGGCAAAAGTACGGCTTTAAATCATTTTAAGAACAATCAAAAAAAACCTGACCTACACCAAGCGTATTAACTTAACATGCAAACTTCTTATGAGCCAGACTGTACCAAACTACCCCACGTCCTAAATAGATAACCCCTTATTTAGCGATAAAGTGACATCATTAACTGACCAATGGAAAATCCCAAAAACTATTCTTATTTATGCAATACCATTGCTTGCTCATTCAATCATTTTTTAACTTTTCTAACAAGTCTAAATTAATGTAACCATCCCCTGCAAAACCATTCTCTAACTGCCATGTCCTTACAGCTTCGCGTGTTTTAGAACCTACTTTTCCATCCACAATACCTGAGTTGTGATTTTTTTGGTTCAGCAGTGTTTGGACTTCTTTTACCTGCTCACTACTCAAGGCTTTATCATCCCTTGGCCATGCGATGCGAATGCTTTCCCCACC
>CAZSXI010000086.1:3014-8339 GCA_964611045.1 uncultured Cocleimonas sp.
CCATCCTGATTATAATCCACCGCATATTTTTTATAGGATGAAGGCATGAACTGTGGTTGACCCATTGCCCCCGCCCAAGAGCCAATCAAACTTCCCACCTTCACTTTATTATCTTGAATGATATGTAAGGCTGATAACAATTCCTCTTTTGCAAACTTTTCACGTTTTTCTGAGCGCGCTTGATGCGCCAAGGTTGCCAAGGAACGTATGACATTCTGACTACCGTAATTTCGTCCGAAATCACTTTCCAGTGCCCAGATAGCAACTATTATTTCTCGCTGAACACCGTATTTTTTTTCTATTTCATCAAATAATAAAGCGTGTTTTTGTAGAAGTCTTTGCCCTCTTTTAAGACGTTTGCCAACGATGGCATTATCGATGTAATCCCAAATATTGCGGGTGAATTCTGGCTGACTGGTATCTGATTTTATTACAACAGGGTCGGGGGTTATTTTATGAAAAGCCTGATCAAAAAGCGTGGCGTCTATACCCTCAGCAACCGCATCTTTTTTGAAGCTTTGTTTCCATTGCTCGAAGCTAGGTTTGACAAGTTTTGGGTTGACATCAGCCTGCACCGTAATAGTAAAAAATACTAAAACAGCATAAATAACAGACTGATAGAAGATGCTTCTAATTGTAAATCTCCAGTTATTTCGGGGTAAAATTACCCTTTACTATATTGCAATTTAAGCAACATTAATCGTGATGCTTCGTTATACAGACTCTGTCTAATTTTACTTTCTTCTTCGGCTTTACCCAAAGCAAAGTCAGCGTCATAGATAAAAACACGATCTAAATTTATACGGTATTTTTGTTTTGTTTTGTTATTAGTCGATGATATGAAGTAATCAAATTTGAGCGAGAGTAAAAACTGTCGCGCTTTACGTTCGCTGGTATAAGCGATGGCGCGTTTACCTTCACGGAAATTATTAATTGTTATTTTAGTCGGTGCTTTTTCAACGAGCTTTCCACCAGATTCTTCAAGCGCCTCTTCAAAGGCTTTTACAAACTTACTCTCGTATGAAATATTTTCAATTTGGATTTGTTGATAGCTTGTTGGGAGATCGAGTTCTTTACGAAGATGGAATCCATTACCGCTACAAGCCTGTAGTAGTAACACCGCTAGAAAAATAGATATTAGAAAGAAAGCTTTAAATTTAAACATTATGTTTATCGTACTATGTCTACCTTGATCTACCAATGTTTTTTAACGCTGAGGGCACAGAGATTATGCCGGGGGTGCGGAGTGATATAGCAAACCTCTGTGATTCTCTGCAAAAACAAGCTGCAATCCTGCGTTAAAATACCCGCTTAGCAGCTATTAATTAGCTACAATATTAACCAAACGCCCTTTTACCACAATCACCTTACGTACTGTTGCATCTTCAAGAAAACGTTTTACATTTTCGTTTTCCATCGCTAAGGCTTCTACCGTTGCATCATCTGCATCAATATCTACATTAACCTTTCCACGTAATTTACCGTTAAGCTGAATCATCATTTGAATTTTAGATTGTTCTAAAGCACTTTCATCAAGTTCTGGCCATGACTCATCCATGACTGTGCCTTCATTACCTAAGCTTGCCCACAGTTCTTGCGCGACGTGTGGCATGATGGGTGACAGCATCAAGGTGATTTTTTCAAGTGCTTCTTGACGAACAGCTTGAGATTGAGCGCTATTGTCTTTGAATTTAGAAATATCGTTAATCAGCTCCATATTCGCCGCTATTGCTGTATTGAACGTGTAACGACGTGACATATCATCCGTCACTTTTTTCAGTGTGTTATACACTTTATGGCGTATTTCATGATGTTCATCGCTTAATTCATCAAGCTCAATATCTTTATTTGGCTTGGTGTTATTAGAGTCACTTTCAAGGTGTAAAAATACCTGTCGCCACAAACGCTTGATAAAACGGTTTGCACCCTCTACACCCGTATCCGACCATTCCATACTCTGATCTGGCGGAGCGGCAAACATTGAGAACACGCGTAAGGTATCTGCACCGTATTTTTCGATTAATTCAGCAGGATCAACACCGTTATTTTTTGACTTCGACATTTTGCTCACGCCGTCGGTTTGTACTTCTCTGCCTTGGTTATCGGTGATTTTTTTAACTTTGCCTTTTTCATTACGCTCAACCGTTACATCTTTTGGCGCTATCCATTCTTTCCCACCCGATTCGCCGTCGATATAATAAGTGTCAGCCAAAACCATACCTTGGGTTAGCAAGTTGGTGAATGGCTCATCACATTCAATCAAGCCTTCATCGCGCATCAACTTATTAAAGAATCGTGCGTATAAAAGATGAAGAACCGCGTGTTCGATACCACCCACATATTGATCAACGGGCAACCAGTAATCTGCGCGTTCATCTAGCATTGATTTATCGTTATCCGGCCCTGTGAAACGTGCGTAATACCAAGATGACTCGAAGAAGGTATCAAAGGTATCTGTCTCGCGTGTTGCTGACTTGCCACATTTTGGACACGATGTTTCGTAAAATTCGGGCATCTGCTTAATTGGCGAAGAACCAGACTCATCAAAAACAATATCCGTAGGCAATTCAACGGGTAAATCTTCATCAGGCACAGCCACTGCGCCACAATCATCACAATAAATAATTGGAATCGGGCAACCCCAATAGCGTTGACGAGAAACGCCCCAATCACGCAAGCGGTAGTTAATCGTTTTGCGCCCTTTTTTGGCTTCTTGTAAGAATTCGGCAATGCTGTCGAGGGCTTCTTCTGAGCTTAATCCAGTGAAATCACCTGAATCAATCAACACGCCTTTCTCAGTGAACGCACCCTCTTCCATATTGATATTTTTAGCGACCGATTTGCAACTAGACGTGATGACTTGTTTGATCGGCAAACCATACTTTTTTGCAAAGTCCCAATCGCGTTCATCATGTGCTGGCACGGCCATAACCGCGCCCGAACCGTAGCTCATCAATACAAAGTTAGCGACCCAAATTGGAACACTTTCGCCCGTGATCGGATGAATCGCAGAAATACCTATTGCAAAACCTTTTTTCTCCATCGTCGCCATTTCGGCTTCGGTGGCTTTCATGTTTTTACATTCTTCGATGAAGTCGGTTAATTCTGGGTTTTCAACTGCAGCACGTTTCGCCAAAGAATGTTGTGGTGCTACCGCTAAATAACTCACACCCATTAAAGTATCGGGGCGTGTGGTAAACACGCTTAACGTTTCTTCGCTATGCTCTAAACCAAACTCTAGCTCCACACCTTCTGATCGCCCTATCCAGTTTTCCTGCATGGTACGAACTTGTTGTGGCCAGTTTTCTAGCTTGCGAACATCTTCTAATAATTCATCGGCATAAGCGGTGATCTTTAAAAACCATTGATCAATCTCGCGTTGCTCAACCACCGCGCCTGAGCGCCAACCACGACCATCAACCACCTGTTCGTTTGCCAATACCGTATTATCGACAGGATCCCAGTTTACTGTTGCTTTTTTGCGGTAAACCAAGCCTTTTTCAAATAGCTTTAAAAAGAACCACTGCTCCCAGCGGTAATAATCAGGTTTACAGGTTGCAAGCTCGCGCGACCAATCGTAGGCAAAGCCCATTGTTTTAAGTTGCGCGCCCATCTCTGCAACGTTTGAATCTGTCCACTGTGCAGGTGGTACATTGTTTTTAATCGCCGCATTTTCTGCGGGCAAACCAAAGGCATCCCAACCCATAGGCTGTAAAACGTTCTTACCTTGCATACGTTGAAAACGCGAGATCACATCGCCGATGGTGTAATTACGCACATGTCCCATGTGAAGCTTTCCACTCGGATACGGAAACATCGACAGGCAATAATATTTTTCTTTATCAGGATCTTCGGTGACTTCGAACGACTTATTGTCTTCCCACATTTTTTGTACTGCGGGTTCGATGTTCTTATGGTTGTACTGATCTTGCATATAGTAATTTACAGTATTTCATTCTCGATAATATTACGAGAATACTGCAACATTGTTTGGGGAGTGAGAGGATACCGAGGATTTTGTTAAGTCGCCACTTTTTCAAGCAGATTATTAATAAAATAATTCTATACCTTTGGGGTATATTAATAAATCGTTATATACTAAACTTCGCGCCTTTGAAATTTTGAGAATCTCCTATGCAAAAACTAGGCACAACGCTTTCTTCATTTATTATTGATGAGCAACGTAAGCTCGGCAACAAAGCCAGCGGCGAGTTTACGGGTCTTTTAAACGATATTACGATCGCATGTAAAGGCATTGCGAACCTTGTCAACATGGGTGATCTTGCTGATGTACTTGGAGCTACCGAGAGCGAAAACTCAATGGGTGATGTGCAAAAAAAGATGGATTTGATTGCGAATGATCTCTTCATTGATGCACTTGAGAATAACGGACATTGTGCAGGCATGGCATCTGAAGAGTTGGATGAAGTTCTAACACTCCCTGATGGAAAACCTCGTGGACATTACCTTGTAACGTTTGACCCATTAGACGGTTCATCAAACATGGACATCAATATGGACGTTGGTGCGATCTTCTCTGTATTAAAAGCACCCGTAGGTAAAGAAAACCCAACGGCAGAAGACTTTGCAAAGCCTGGTACTGAGCAAGTTGCAGCAGGATACTGTTTATACGGCCCTTCAAGCATGATGGTATTAACCACAGGTTCTGGTGTAAATGGCTTCACACTGTGTACTTCTATCGGTGAATTCATCCTTACACACCCTGATATGACAATTCCTGAAGATACGGCTGAGTTTGCGATCAACGCATCTAACCAACGTTTTTGGGAAAAGCCCGTGCAAGACTACATCGCTGATTGTATTCAAGGAGAAGAAGGCCCTCTGGATAAGCGTTACAATATGCGCTGGGTTGCGGCAATGGTTGGTGAGATTCACCGTATTCTTTGTCGTGGTGGTGTTTTCTTATACCCGATTGACGAACGCAACCGTGAAGTGGGCGGAAAGCTTCGTTTGCTATATGAAGGTAACCCAATGGCGATGATCGTTGAACAAGCAGGTGGTGCGGCAGATACGGGCTACGGACGTATTATGGAAGTGGTTCCTAATGGCGACCCTCACCAGCGTGTTCCTGTGATTATGGGTTCTAAGAATGAAGTAAATAAGATTCTTGAGTATCATAAGAACGCTTAGTTTCAGATAAAAACCTGTCCACGAAAGGCACGAAAAAACACGAAAAGTAAAAATGTTATTGTTTATCTTTCGTGTTTTTTCGTGGACTTCTTTTAGTTTTTAAAGTCCACCCCCCCTGTTTTTTGCTGTTTTGTAGTTTTCTTCATCATCAATCTGGCTCTTAGAAAGCCGTTT
>CAZSXI010000087.1:0-6886 GCA_964611045.1 uncultured Cocleimonas sp.
CACTTCTTGTAAAGGGAATAACCATTTTCTGCGAAGTGCGCCTAGGATATGATAGTTGTAGTCTTGCAGAAGAAATACCTAGTTAATAGCAGGAAATCATAAATACTATATTAGTGTTTGTTAATATTTGTTATAATTCCCAAATACAGATGGAACGATGAAATAATCAATGGAGTGACTATGTCATTATCTACAAAAACGGGAAACCGTACACTTACACTGGGGTTTGCACTGAGTTGTCTCATTGCATCGTCAGTTGTCACATCTGCACAGGCAGAAAATCTATTGCAGGTATACCAACACGCGAAGAAAAATGATGTACAGCTGAAAATCAGTGAAACAAATCTTCTTGCGACTCTTGAGAAAAGACCACAAATTGCATCGGCACTAAAACCACGCGTTGATTTAGGCGCAAATGCTAGTTATAACTTACAGTACCAAGGTCGAACCCTTCGTGGTGAAGATAAGAATGCATTTTTAAATCTTGGTTATGATTTATCATTAACAAAACCGTTAATTAATAAACAGCTAAATGCGCAAATCGCTCAGGTTGATGCGTCAATACTCCAAGCGAAAGCAAACTTAGAAATTGATAAGCAAAACTTAATTATTCGTGTTGCAGATGCTTATTTTCAGTTTTTAAATGCGGAAGAAACACTTGTTTTTAGAAAAGCAGAGAGGACAGCAATCGGTCGTCAACTTAATCAAGTTAAAGCCTTTTTTGATGCGGGTCGATCAGCAATTACAGATGTTAAAGAGGCACAGGCGCGTTACGATTTAACCAATGCACAAGTGGTTATTGCCCAACAACAAATTGATGTTGCGCGTGAATCATTAAGAGCAATCACTACAAAATATTATAAAAATCTCAAGGGTGCTTCGGGGAATATTCCATTGATTACGCCAAAGCCAAACAGCATCAATGCATGGGAAAAAACGGCCATCGCAAGTAGTCCACAAGTTATCGTTGCGCAACACGCCATTAACGTCGCACAAAAAGCCATTGATATTGAACGTGCGGCAAAAGAGCCTACATTAAACTTATTTGCTAAACATTCAGGTGGTTCGACCTTTGGTGAAGATGCATTTGATCAAGATAAATTTGATGCTTCTGTTGGTGTGAAATTTAGTATGCCATTGTATGAAGGTGGCAATATTGCATCGAAGGTACGTGAAGCACGCATTAAACTAAAGGTATCACGCCAGCAATTAGAACTACAAAAGCGTTTAACCGTTCAGCAAACACGCGCTGCCTACTTAACAATCCTGTCTGATTTGTCGCAAGTAAAAGCATTGAAGCAAGCATTGATATCTACACAAGCAGCCGCAAACGCAACCCAAGCAGGCTATGAGGCAGGCACACGTACGGCAGTTGATGTGTTGTTATCGTTGCGCGAGACTTTCTCGGCTAGGCGTGATTACTCAAATGCACGTTATGACTTTTTGTTGAATACGCTAAAGCTTAAACAAGCGAGCGGCACATTATCAGAAAAAGACATTGCGGGTTTGAGCAAGCTATTAACTAAATAGTTTAGACAACTCATCCCTCGTTTAAGCGAGGACTCCTGAAATCAAAACATGAACGTCAGGAGTCCCAGCTTAGGCTGGGAAATGGCTTACCGCCTATCCACTGTTTAACAGTGAGAAGCTGAATTATGCTAAATTGATGCTCATACAAAATAAAAAGAAAGAGCAATCATCATGAAAATATTAAGTTTATTTTTAATATTAGCGGCATCACTAGCCACAACCGCTTGTGACTCAAACCAACAACCTAAAATAGAAAACCCTTTTGCAGGACACGTTGAAGCATTAAATAAAGCAAAAGATGTCGAGCGTTTGCTACAAGAAGCAACGGACAAACGCTTAAGACAAATAGATGGATTAAAGTAAATCGCGTTAAAAGAGCGTTTTAATTAACAGGTAGTTTTGCTCGTAACTCATCACGATCGAACCACCAATCACCCGCCACAATCGCATCAATCACCTGTGATAGTTTTGGCAAAAAGTCTGCAGGGTCATTCAACTCTAGCTTGTCCATCCAAAAGTTTAACTGACCTTGGTCTTTCACGTTGCTGTGGCGCTCTGCAACTTGTGTGATGAGGTTCTTAGTTAAGAACATCACGCTTTCACGTTTTTCATCGGTCAAACGTAAATCAGCAATATAGTGTGCGGTCGCTGCTGCAACTGCTGCACCGTCTGATTTTGGTGGGGTATCGTCAATCAAATTTTTCATCATCACAATGCTAAGCTCAGGATCAATAGGGTAGGTTACTGATAACCACATTGCATGCCCAAGTGCGACTACTGCCGCTGGTAACTCTGTGCGATAAAGCACATCGCAAGCATTGACTGCTTCTTCCGTCTTGTCGTGCTTCATGTAAATCACAAAGGCTTCTTTTGCTAATCCCCATGCTGCTTCTGGCATTCCGCTCCCACCAGAATCAAGCATAATCTCAGCAATGTCATGTTGCAGTGTTGCGCGCTCTAGCGGGTCACAATCAATGGTGAGTTGGGCTAGTAGTGCTTGTTTTTTATCTAGCTCCGCTCTTAAGAATTCTTTTGATTCTGATGCTTCGGTAAAATTTAAGGCTGAAGCTTCGTCTTCAGGATTATTTTCAGGTGTTTTTGAATCGGTCATAGTAAAAAGTGTCAGTAGTATGAGATAATTGGCGCGTATATTAGCAAATAATTATAGAGAATACAGTTTCAATGGGCTTTGTGTGCTTATTCTTCTGTCCACCCCCCCTGTTTTTTGCCGTTTTGTACGTCCTAGCCGATAAACAGCAGCTCTAATAATTGAGTTATTCATTCCCAAAGATATATAGATACTGCCTGATGTATTGATATTGTTAGTGATAATACAAAACAGTAACGGTTTCACTCTAATAATCAAGTTGTCCGTTTAAACAACAAACGGCAAGCTTGCTAAAAAACAGGGTGGACTATTAAAGATAATAAAAACTAAGGTTGCGCCAATAAAAGCGACAAGCCACCCTCAACCCCTTCTTCTTCAAGCATTATTTCAAATTTAAAGGGTGAATCAACAATACTTTCGGCCTTAAACGGTATAATTAAGTTCTCGAACTTTGCTTTGAAAACAAGCGCAGAAACGGGTGCACTATTTTTGGCATTAAGATCATACATCCACAGATGATAGTGCTGCTTGTCACCAAGGCTTGGCAGATTATAAAGCTTTATAATGCCATGTTGTTCTTTGCTGCTCCAAAGCACACTTCCTTTCACATCTTTCACTAAGGGGTTGAGCGTGTGCAACCAATTGGTATTGATAACGTCGTCTTGAGCGAGTAATAATCGCTGTAATTCTTCTACATTGGTGCGTTGTATTTGGCTAGATTTTTGAGCTTGCTTTTGTTGGTACTGTGAAATGCCGATACTACTAATTGCCACCAATAGCGTCGAAAAAAACACCACAAAAACCCATAGGGGAATTTTCCCGTGAGGTTCTTTTATCGTTGTATCAGTTGCAATATTATTCATACTTTTACTCATTGTTCTTCTATAATCTCAAACACTCTCATTAATAACTATAGCCCAATATGCTTACACACATTCTTGGCAAAGATGCCGCTCTTGAAGATTCGATCAATTCCATGCAACAAAAGTTGCAAAAGATTGGATTCAATATTATCGAACAATCTTGGTTAAACCCAATTGCCAATGTCTGGTCGGTACATATTCGGGACCAAGAGTGCCCTTTATTATTTACTAATGGTAAAGGTGCATCAAAAAAAGCCGCGCTGGCCAGTGCCTTGGGGGAATTCTTCGAGCGACTGTCAACGCATTACTTTTGGGCTGACTACTATCTTGGGGATGATGTCGCTAATAGCAAGTTTGTACACTATGCTAGCGAAAAATGGTTTGCCACCAACCCTACTGGCTCACGCGGTCACGGTTCGTGGCCGACAGGTGTGCTGAACGAAGAGCTACAAGGTTTTTATAATCCCGATGGCGAGCTAAATGCCAGTAACTTAATTGATGCGAACTCAGCCAATCGCGAGCGCGGTATTTGTTGCCTGCCGTATGTATGCGAGCGCACGCAAGACACGGTGTATTTTCCTGTCAATCTTATCGGTAATTTATACGTTAGCAATGGCATGTCAGCAGGTAACACAAAGTTTGAGGCACGCGTGCAGGCGCTTTCTGAAATTTTTGAACGCTATGTGAAGTTCAAAATCATCGCTGAAGGTACTTGCCTACCCAATGTGCCAGACGAGGTTTTAGCACGCTACCCAGGCATTCAAGCAGGCATTCAAGAGCTAGAAAATGCAGGCTATCCTTTGCTAGTGCAAGATGCCTCGCTCGGCGGCAAATACCCCGTGATGGTGGTGACATTGCTCAACCCCGAAAACCAAGGCGTATACGCCAGCTTTGGCGCTCACCCAAAGTTTGAAGTGGCGCTTGAGCGTGCACTCACCGAGTTGTTGCAGGGTCGTGGTTTAGATGCATTGGGTGGATTTGCCGAAGCAGGGTTTGATCTGGACGAAATCGCCAGCCCGCAAAACTTAGAAACGCATTTTATTGATTCAAGCGGAATCGTTAGCTGGGAGTTTTTACGCAATCAGCCAGATTATGAATTCAGTGATTGGGATGGCACAGGAAAAAGCACACAGGAAGAATTCGACTGGCTATGCGAGCGTATTCACGAAGAAGGCAATGATATTTTCATCATGGATTATGACGAGCTAGGTGTTTACGCTTGCCGTGTTCTCGTCCCCGGAATGTCAGAAATTTACCCCCCTGATGATTTGGTATGGGAAAACAACAATGCAGGCATGGACGTGCGAGAAGCCATCCTAGCCAAAAATAAAACCAAGGAAGATTGCGAGGCACTGATTGAAAAGCTAGACGATGTAAACGCCGATGACCAGCACCCTGTTGCTGCACTCATTGGATTACCTGCCGATAAAGAGTGTATCTTCGCCGATCTAAGAATCGCCGAATTAACCACGCTACTTGCCCTAAAAGTACAGGATAACGAGCGCATCCAAGAAGGCTGTGAATGGTTGATGCACTTTAGACAAATAGATCCACAGCGTTTAAAAACGTATCAATGCATCAACACTCTTTTACAGTTTGAAGGCATGGCGCAATACGGAACATCGCTCGAAAAGCTCTACGGAAAGAAAGTATTAAACGATGCACTAGCGCTGATTGATGGCGAAGATGTTTTCCCTCTTGATAGTGACTGGAAAATGCATGGCTTATTATTGGAAGGATATAAAAAGGTGCAGATTTAGTGCTTTTTTTCGTACAAAACGTTAAGCCGAGCAAATGCGAAACCATGTTGGAGCGCAGCGACGACTATCCGATAGGGCGCATATAATGCGTAAAAATAGGGGGGGTGGCAAACTTAAAAGACTGTTTAGCTTGCCACCCCCCCTGTTTTTTAACGTTTTGTATCTGGGCTGGGCTTTTTAACCCTGCATTAGCTCAGAAACTTCCAGCGAGCCTCCAATTTCAAGAAACGGGCAAGACCTTGCAAGCTCTATCGCTATCTTATGCGAGTCAACATCAAGCAGGGTAAAGCCCGACATTTCCGTTAAGCTACCTTGGACTACCTCACCATCTGGTTTAATAACACTGGTATTTTTAAGTGGATTCATGGGGCTAACAACCGCATCACCTAAAGAAATCAGCCATTGCTGGTATCTTTCAAAGTGGGCTTTGCCCTCTTCTGCATTTGAAGGTTGTTGACCACCGATATAAGTAATTATGTAATGAGCCATGATGTTATCCTTTTAATAATTTTATGTGAAAGATCATAGCGTAATGCCCTTTACTTCTAAAACTCTTTTTCCTTTGTTTTAGATTCTTTAATCCACAGCTCATAATCCATTCCACTCGAAAACAAGCACAGCAAAATTCCCATGCCGTCATTGGGTGTGCTGCCATCTTTAGTAATAATCCCAATGGGAATTAAATTTATCACTGCCCCTGCCAATGCGGCGAAGGCAAAACTTTGTAACGCGATTCGAGAATAATCATCCGTGACCGTAAACATTTGATCTAAACCACCTAACATAATCATAATCACAAAAAATGCCAGTAGCTCTATACCGGGCCCTGCAAAGTAAATCAGTGCGTGTTTTATGCGTGCCAGTGTGACTGTTTTTGGCGCTATTTGAACAAAGCCTTCGAGGGGAATAGTGCGAATTTCCATCGGTGCGCCGAGTAGCCTAGTATGCATCAGCACCTTGCCAAAACCGATGACAACTCGCTCAACATGCCAACCGAGTAGTTTTGCCATAATGGCATGACCAAATTCGTGGATGAATAACAACGGAATCCAGAAAATAACAAATAATAGAGCGCCTAATTTTCTTGGTTCGTAGTTGGTGATTATTTCCATTGTCATCATCAATAAGAAAGCTAGGCTGATAATAACGATAAAGATTTTCTCACCTTTTGAGGTGGTTTCTTTGTCGCGGTGTCGTTGGTCAATAAACATAGTGAGAGTATACTGGAAGAAATATTAAATTGAGCATCTCATGAAATTACCCGCAATTGATGAAGAAGCGTGTCTCCCAAAAATAAAAGAAATCTGTGAACACTACGGTTTAAAAACATTGTGGAAGAAGATAGAGAATGACCCTCCAGCACTAAAATTTAGCAGCGATGGTTGTACCATGTGGCCAGATAAAACCAGCGGTAAGGACATTTATCCTGCCTGTTTCATACACGATTTAAAATACTGGGCAGGATACCCTAATGAAGATGTTGAGCGCCTAGCAGCAGATGCCGAGCTAATGTTGGATGTAGCCCGTATCCGCCAATCTACCAAAATGGCAGAACTTATGTTTCAAGGTGTTCGTGTAGGCGGGACTGGGGCTTTAAAAATGGGGTTCTCTTGGGGCTTTGGTCG
>CAZSXI010000087.1:6986-8326 GCA_964611045.1 uncultured Cocleimonas sp.
AAAAGAAAAGGGATATTTGTAATCACCTTTACTACTCACATTTATCCCCGCAATTATTGCAAATAAGATGCCCGCAAGTCCTGATACAAAAGCCAATGCAAAAAGTGGTTTAATCATTGTCCCTAAGACCGCAAAAATAAAAACAGCAATTAAAATAGTCAGTTGAAAATTTACCGCATTTTTACCCTGTCTATCAAAGTATTCACCCTCATTCTTTTTAAGCATCCAAACGATGAGTGGGCCAAGTACTAAACCTAAGGGTAACAGCAAGCCTATCAATGCTGAAAGATGAATCGCCATGGCCCAGTTGTGATTCTTTGGATCCGTTGGTGTTGGTGTATTGTAAGAATTTTTATTGTCGCTCATTTCATGAATCTCTTTAACTTTATATTCGTGGGTTTGTTAATTACGGTTTATCTAAAAGCGACGAAGTACTTGAACCTTCTTTGCTATACTAAGTCTAGTATGAGGCAGATTATTGTTTTTTCAAGGTGGTTGTATGCGTTCTATGTCACAAATGTTTTCACAAATCGTAACACTTTCTTTCATCGTGCTTTCTAGCCAAGCGATTTATGCAGAGGGTGTTTTTAAATGGAAAGATGCGCGAGGCAATACTCAATACGGTGATGAGCCACCTGCTAATGTAAAGCTTGATAATAAATTCAAAATGCCCGAGATTATGATTATTGATGGCTTTAAAGAGCAATGGAAACCAATGGAAGGTGGTGAGCCAAAAGCCGTTACTGTTGCAAAGCCAATTGTGCAACAACCTATCGCACAAAAAGCACAGGCAGTGGTTTATACCAAGCTGGAATTTATTGCACCAAAAGAAAATCAGGTTATAAAATCAGGTTTTAGTGGGGAAGTTTCAGCGATGCTCAGCATTAAACCACCACTTAAAAAAGGGCATCAGATCGCTTTTGAGCTTGATGGAAAAGAAGTGGCGCGTAGCAAGTCTCGTATCAACAACTTTTCAAATTTAAGAGGTGGAAGCCATTCTGTTACTGCAAAAATAGTTGATAGAGGTGGGCGAGTTGTGATGACGAGTAGACCCGTTGCTTTTAATGTGGTTCGCTCGCATTAAACCCAACATTAATACTTCAGAAGTAAAAAAGTAATAATTAGCTAAAATTAATATCCACCATAAACTGATCTGACATGCTTTCTAGCGAGTCTTGCACGGCTTCTGTCGTCACATTTTCGGGTAGACCTAATTTAAGTTGCGCGCAAAAGAGTGTGCCACCTGACATGCTAGCTTCTTTCACTTGGCTGTCTAGCTCTTCAATATTTACATTTAATCGAGCAAGCTGTTCAGTAATATCGCGGATGATTCCGGGGCG
>CAZSXI010000088.1:0-8296 GCA_964611045.1 uncultured Cocleimonas sp.
GTATTTGTGTCAGCGTCGTAATCTGTTGGTGTGGCTATGATTATGAAGTCTGCACCTTTGTAAGCTTCTTCTTTGTTTAGTGTGGCTTTTAGGTTTAGTTTTTTGTTTGCTAGGAAGTCTTCTATTTCTTTGTCTGATATAGGGGATATCTTTTTGTTGATTTGCTCAACTTTTTTAACATCAATGTCTAGTGCAATGACTTCGTTATGCTGAGCGAGCAACACGCCGTTGGATAAGCCTACGTATCCTGTGCCTGCGATTGTTATTTTTAGTTGTTTTTTACTCATGTTTTTAGTTCTTTGCTCGGGACTCTACTTCATTTAGTTAAGATGAATCCCCTCACCCTAACCCTCTCCCTAAGGGAGAGGGTACTATCATATTATGATCAATCTCTTTTATCGGGGCGGATTTTACACGTTTGAAAGTTTATAAATAGTCTTTTTGTTGCGAAGGATAGAAAAATAGGAAGTAAGATACAGAGAGCCTACGCCCTAAACCTCTCCCAAGAAAAGAGGGGACAACTTTTATAAATTTACTGGGTATCAGGTGCAATTGTGCTTTTTTGTATTTCACCTGCGTGAGTAAAGATATTTATTTTACCGCTGTCGTAAACAATCCAAACCTCTTGAGCGCCTTTGGCAAGATAAAGTTCTATTTTTTCGGCTATTTCAGCGTTGGAATTTGAGGGGGATACAATCTCTATGCAAATTTCAGGCGCTTTTGGGTAAGGGGTTTTGTAGGCATAGGTTTCAATAAATTCATTCGATGCCCAAACGACATCTGCGACTTTCACGCCTTCGGATGTTTGGATGGAGCACTCTGTAATAACCTCGCCATTAGGTAGTTTGTTAGTGAGATTAGTTGCTAACTTAACTTGAGTACGCCCATGAGAGTTAGAGGCGGGACTCATTAAAATCTTCCCGAACTTATTAAGCTCTATCTTAAAAGGAAGATCTTTAAGCAGAGGATTGTTGATAACTTCTGACCATTCCATGTGTCACGTCCTGAATTTTTTGAATGCCTTAGTGCATGGGTCTCACTTTATAATAACATAATGAGACTTTTGCACGAGTCGGACGACGAGTAAAAATGGCACATGGATCACAAGTAATAAAGCCGAGATAAACTCGGCTTTATTACTTGTGATGTGTGAAGAGGTTTGGTTTATTTCTTCATTTCTTTTTTAGCTGCTTTCACTTTTTTAGACATAGCTTTCTTTTTAGAGACTTTTTCAGGTACAGAAACAGCGCCTTTGGTTAATGACAAGCTCGATTTAATCTTTTTAAAGATGGCATCGCCAATGCCTTTAACTTCTTTGATTTGATCAATCTTTGTGAATTTTTTATGTTCTTTTCGATATTCAACGATGCTTTGAGATTTTTTTTCTCCAACGCCGACTAGGTAATGTTGTAACGCTGCCGCATTGGCTTTGTTGATGTTAACGGTTTCAGCAATTGCAGAGAATGATACGAGTGTTAGTGAGGCGGCTAGTAGTAATGCTTTTATTTTCATGGGAATCCTTTTATTTTTAGAATATGCTTCGGGGTGAGCGAGTCGGATACTAAGTGTAAAAGGTATTATTTCCAAATTTAACTGACTAATGGTATGCCATTCTTCTCTTATGATTGCTGCACTTTGCTTGCGAGAATCTGTTTAATATAAGATTTAAAGTCACCCAAATGGTTGTGAGCTATTTTGAAGGTTAGTCCTAAATCTAACTCACCATAATTGTGTACGGCAATATTCCTAAAACCTACTGATTTTTTTAGTTTATCTGTCGTTTCTTCATCTATAACACCCAATTTTGCTAAGGTGCTGAAGCTTTCTGACATGGTTTGAGGAGCGCTTGAATTGGTATTGGCGATAATATGCATGGCTATATCAACAGAGAGCTGAATAATGCGTGTTAGGTTAAGTGTTACTACATCTTGAGCATCTAAATCCGCTAAAAAGGCTCTTTCTGTGTCTGGAGTGCGAGTTTCAATTCGCTCAATACACCTCAGAATAGAGTCGATTTTTTTTTCGAGCACTAGTTCATCCATGCAATAACCTCTCTTGCCTTTCTTTTAGGGTTCTTTTTAAGTAGGGGGTAAAATCTTGCATCATGTTTACATTTTTTATACTCAAATCAATGTAGTGGCTTTTTGAACCTTTTAAAATTTTACCGTGTTGGATGATTTGATTGAGCAAAGGCTCACCTACTGTTTTCAAATCAATTAAATCGATGGTTCTATCAGTGATTTCGGCTAAAGATTGTAGGAAGCGTAGTTTTTTTTCGCCCGTCATAGGTTCATCTAATTCTATGGCGAGATCTATGTCGCTATGCTCTTTCTCAGTGCCTTTTGCAAAAGATCCAAATAGCATAGCGAAATGAATTGATGGCTGTTTAATGAGCCACTCATTGATAAGGTGATTGATTGTTATATTATTGTTTGCGGTCATTAAGTCTGCGGGCTTACCGTTAGGTTATTAGGTAATCTTTAAGTGATTATAATCTAACATATTTTAAATTAGGGGGGAATGTTTTGCCGTTAATGAGAGGTCCCCTAGATAGGTTTGGAGTTTTTCTAATTGGTTTTGGCTAAACACACGAATCCCATTTTTCTCTAAAAGCGCCGTAGTGATGCCCATCCCTGATTTTTGTACGCCAGAAAAGCTCCCATCGTAGATCATGCTGCTCCCACAGGATGGGCTTCGTTCAGTTAGGATGGCAGCGATGCAGTTATTCTCTTTTGCGATTTGTAGTGCTTTGTTTGCACCTTTGATAAAAGCATCGGTTACGTTGTCTCCGTTGCTATCGATAACTTGTGAGTTTTTTGATAGGACTGTGTTGCCATCTCCACCTCTAATTTCAGCAGGTGCTCTAGGCGTTGACATTCCGCCCGCTACTTCTGGGCAAATGCTGACTAGTCGTCCTTCTTCTTGCCATTGTTTTAGCAATGGATGATCAATGAGCAAGTCTGTACCGTTGTAGCGCACAGGGCTGCCTAGCAGGCAGGCGCTGATTAGGATGTTTTGTATTTGTGGGTCATTATTCATGGTTATAAAAGATGTTACCATTCAAACCATGCAAATTAACAGCAAGCTACAGAATAAATGGAACGAGTTGCTTGAGGCTTTACGCTTCCGTTTGGCACGCCCTGATGCTTCGTTTCAGCTAGCCATTTTGGGCTTGGTGACGGGCTTATTAGCTGGCGGGGGGAGAGGGGCAATACCGTTGAATTAAGCTCTAACGCTTTGATTATTAAGAAAACCCACGTTCGTCATACTGGTGAAGACCAGTATCCATTTACGATAAAACGATGTTTCAACCGTGGATTGCGGTCTTCACCGCAATGACGGACTGACAATAGACTAAGCCACAGGCAAGAAAAACAATGGCTTACGGCTAAATCCAACGACATTGGGGAGAGGGGATAAAAAGAGCGTCAGCAAAAACGCCGACATAATCGAGTTCACCATTTTTATGAAACGGAGTGGGTTGGTTTCTCTAATGGCATCGTGGATGAGCTACTTTAGTCACACAACGTCGGCAAAAAACGCCGACATAATCGAGTTCACCATTTTTATGAAACAAAATGGGAAGCTCGCTAAATATGTAGACACTAATAATCATAACGATTATCCTTCGCAACGCTTTTAGGTGCCTTGAGTTCTATGAACAAGAGGTTAAACGGGAAGCTGGTGCGTTGTTTTGCTTGTTTACAGTCAAAATAATCATTCCAGAGCTGCCCCCGCAACGGTAATTGAGTAAAAGAGCGTTATTCTTAATTGCCACCCCCCCTGTTTTTTGACGATTTGTAGCTAATAACAACTACAAATCGTCAAAAAACAGGGGGGGTGGATAGTAAAAATGATTAAGAATAGGTTCTTTAATGGTGTTTTGTTAACCACTGTGTGTTTTTCTTTGTAAGAGCAACATATGGGAAGGTGAAATACCTGCATTTTTATGCGCTCATAAGCCCGGAGACCGGCCTAAGCATCGTGTGGTGCATTTTTTTGCTAATTAACTATAAAAAATCCATCACGTTTTTAATATCAGCACGGCGGGTGCTGTAAAAACTTAGGCTCATACAAATGAAAAACCAACTTTTTGCTACAACAGTGGCAACCCCTCTTATACTTTTATCTTCTCTTTTAACCACTCAAAATGTTTCGGCAGATTCTGTCAAAGTGACTGATGATGGTGGTTTACAGTTATCTATTACGGCTAATCGACGACCACAGTCAAGCGATGAGCCATTATCTGCTGTCACGATTATTAGTAAACAGGATATTGAAAAATATCAAGCAACACGGCTTGAAGATGTTTTACGTCGAGTGCCTGGTATTAATATTAAAAATGATGGTGGTGCAGGAAAACTAACGTCTATCTTTTTGCGTGGCACAAACCCTAGTCATGTATTAGTTTTGGTTGATGGGATTAAAGTCGGGTCAGCAACTGCAGGTACGACAGCTTTTGAGCATTTTCCAATTAGCCAAATTGAGCGTATTGAAATTGTTCGTGGATCACGTTCTAGCCTTTATGGTGCTGAGGCGATTGGTGGTGTTATTCATATAGTTACTCAGAAAGGCAGAGGCAAAATTAAATCAGAATTTACACTTGGTTATGGCAGTAACAACACACAAAATATTTCAGCGAGTGTTTCTGGTGGTGATCATAAAAACTGGTTTCGTTTGAGTGCTGGTAAAGGAAAAACAGATGGTATTAATGTTCAAGATTCTTACCCTGATTTTTCAACCCCATTTCCTTATTCACAAATTGTAGAAGGTGATGACGATGGTTATGAGCGAAATAATCTCTCTCTTAATGTTGGTCATAATTTTAAGAACGGCTCTACCGTACAGTTAAGTGCTTTAGATGCAAAAGGCACGACTCATTATGATGGTGGTTTTCAAAATAAGACGAATTTTCATGAAAGTGTGGTTAGTGCAAAAGCTACTATAAATCTAAATGACAGGGCAAAAGTGAGAGCAAATATAGGCTACTCATTGGATGATTTAGACAGTTTTAAAGATGCAACACCAACAACGGTATTTACTACTAAGCGCAATACTGCAAGTTTGTTGGCAGATATTGATCTGAATAAAAATAATAGTTTAACAATTGGCACAGATTGGCAAGATGCCAAGGTTTCGGGGTCAACATCATTTTTAGTTGATTCTAGGCAAAACAAAGCAGTATTTGTTAGTTATCAAGGCGTAGTTGCCAACCATAAGATGGAAGCATCATTGCGAAATGATGATAATGAACAGTTTGGTAATTATTCTACGGGTAGCGTAGCAGTAGGGCACGGCTTTAAAAATGGCATGCGTGTTACTGCGTCATATGCGACTGCTTTTAAAGCACCAACGTTCAATGACTTATATTACTTTAATCCGTTAGATCCGAGCTATGTATCAAACCCTAATTTAGAACCTGAGAGTTCGAAAACTTTTGAAGTGGGATTGAGTGGTAAAAAATCAGCCAGAATGAATTGGGGCGTTAGAGTATTTAAAACTAATATTGATGATTTAATTGCCTATTCTTTTGATCCCATAGCGGCAGTTGGTACTGTTGAAAATGTTAATAAGGTAGTTATTAAAGGTCTTGAGCTTGAGGTAGGAAAAAAATTCTCTAATTGGGGTTTGAATGCCAATCTCACTTTGCTTGATTCCAAAAATGATTCTGGGTTCGATGAAGGGAAGAGCTTAGTTTATAGACCTAAGCAAATGGGTTCATTAGATATTGGACGCCAATTGGGTAAACTGAATCTTGGGGCTACTTTACATGCAGAAAGCAAGCGTTTTACGGATTCTGGGAATACAAGTAGCTTAGCGGGATATGCAACATTAGATCTTAGGGTAAATTATCAAGCTTCTAAGAATTGGGCGATAGGTGTAAAAGTTGGCAATGTGCTTGATAAAAACTATCAAACCAATAAAGGCTACAACCAAGATGGCCTTAATGGGTTGCTAACAGTTAGTTATTCACCAAAATAACAACAATGCTATACTGGGCGCATAAATGCTCAGTTTAGCTTTTTGATAGGAAAGATTATGAATACGGAAACAAATAAATTAAGCCAAAATTCAAAATACATCATTGGCGGATTATTATTGCTCGCAATGATACTCACGCGTGGCAACATCACTGCACATTTGCAAGACGCTTCGTGGGCGATTTTCTTCATGGTGGGTTTTTATCTTCGTGGTGCTTCTTGTGGGCGTTATGCGTTTCCTGCATTTTTCCTAGTCGCATTTGTGATTGATTTAATTGTGATTGATGCGGTTAACGGTGCAACTCATTACTGCTTTACACCTTCCTACCCATTTTTGATTCCTTCATACTTTGCGATGTGGTTTGCAGGTCGTTGGTTTGCTAATAACTATCAAGAGAATGCACTTGGTTTGTTTAAGTTTGCAGGCGCAGCGTTTGTCGGCACAGCGGTTTGTTTCTTGATTTCGAATATTGGCTTTTACTATTTTGCGGGTAAGTTTGAGGCGATGAGTATCGCCGAGTACGGACAAGCAGTTGCTAAGTACTTACCTGAGTATTTGAAAACGACAGGCATTTATTTGGGCTTTGTTGGTTTGATTCATCTTGCAATTGTACATGGGCGTAAGTTAGCCAATCCTGCTCATTCTTGATTTTACACCGTCATTTTCAATACCGTAAGTTAAGAAAAAACCTCCTCTCCCTAGCAGGGGGAGGGCTAGGGAGGGGGGTAGAAAGCTCAGAGATACTGCCTGTTTTAAGTTTCACCCCTCACCCCAACCCTCTCCCTGCTAGGGAGAGGGAGCTAGAAGCAAAAAGCCTTGGTATTTTAGCCAAGGCTTTTTTATAGGTTAAAAATACGTATGGATAAAGATAACAACAAAAAACACAAAAAGCGTATGGAAAGCAAAAAGTCTGTTATCGACGCTAGCATAGCTAAAGCCGATAAAGATAAGGGCTTATTGTTAGTACTTACAGGTAATGGAAAAGGAAAATCCAGTTCAGCCTTTGGTATGGTTGCGCGTGCGTTAGGGCATGGTATGAAGGTTGGTGTTTGCCAATTCATTAAAAGCCGAACCGATACAGGTGAAGAGGCTTTTTTTGGCTCGCATAAAAGCTGCGACTGGCATGTATTAGGTGATGGCTTCACTTGGGATACACAAGACCGTGATCAAGATATTGCTACCTCTAAAAAAGGCTGGGCAGTGGCACAAGCTATGTTGAGTGACCCAAGTTATGATTTAGTGGTGCTGGATGAGTTAACCTATTTGCTAAATTATGGTTATCTCGAAGGTGTTGATGTGCTTGGTGAAATTGAGTCTCGCCCAGCGATGCAACATGTAGTAGTCACAGGGCGTGCTGCGAGTGATGAATTAGTTGAAAAGGCTGATACGGTGTCTGAAATTGCCGATGTTAAGCACGCTTACCGTGATGGCATCCAAGCTCAAAAGGGCATTGATTGGTAGTAGTAGCTTGCGGAGTCTCTGATCAAATTCAATTATTTTTAGCTTGCTAACGCTGCCGATATTCTCCACGAATATCGACTTAATCAGAGTCTCCTTACTTGAAGCTAACTAAAGCATCAGTAACAGCTTTAACAAGGTCATCATCTTGCCCTTCAAAAAAATGACCCGCGCCAGCAATAATTTGTTGTTTGTAGTTTTTATTATGCTCGGCTGCTTTTGCCCTTAACGGTGCAGAGGCTAACACGCCTGGTAAGTCTTTTTCTCCAAACAAATCGAGTATGGGTATTTTTATTTTTTCAAGGTAGTTTGTATTGCCAGTATTCATGCCAATACCTACGTAGGCAACAATCGGTGTTTCAGTTTGAGCTTCTTGATAGACTTTTTTGTGTGCTAGATAATAATTTGCCATTCGTGAACCCATGCTGTGCGCAACGATAATGACTTGTTTAGCACCTGCTTTTGTCATGTGACGAATTCCTGCATCTATGCGTGCGGGTACTTCTTTCATTAATGGTTCGTAGTCTTTACCTGTGGCATCATTTCCTAGAATAGGCATCTGTAGTGAGAGTGTATTCCACCCATCTGCGGCAAGTTGAACACGTAAGGGCTGTATAACAGTTTCCCAATCTGGATGAATGCCAATGCCATGAATGATGATTATACCTGTTTCTTTAGGGTTATCTGCGCGCGTTTCTATGGCGAGAAAGTCTGTCTTTCCGTCATTTAGATAAACCCCATCGCCATCAAGTAATGAGTCGATTATTTGGTCTGCCCAGCGCTTTTCTTTGTCTAAGTCAGATGCAAAACTAGCGCAACTCACAATCATTGTGAAGGCTATAAAACTTGTAACTAG
>CAZSXI010000089.1:0-1887 GCA_964611045.1 uncultured Cocleimonas sp.
GGGGACGATGATCACTCGAATATATCGAAATCGAAGTACTTCTTTCTGATGGTATCGTAAGTGCCATCAGCACGAATATCTGCAATCGCCTTGTTAAACTTATCTTTTAGCTCCGTATCTTTTTTGCGAAGCGCAATACCGATGCCTTCACCAAAATATTTAGGATCTGAATAACTTTCGCCTACAAACTCGTAATCTTTTCCGTTGTCTGAGCCAATGAACTCAAGCAATACAAAGGCATCTGCAAATACAAATTCTACACGTCCTGCATTTAAGTCAAGATAAGCTTCTTCTTGTGTGCCATAGCGTTTGATATCTACGCCTTCACCAAATTCACCTGTGATGAATTTATCAGAAACCGTACCACGCTGAACGCCGACACTTTTACCTTTTAAGCCTGCTTTTGATATTTCAAACGGCACATCTTTTTTATGAATAAAACGCGCAGGTGACTTGTAGTAGTGGTTTGAGAAAGCTACTTTCTCTTTGCGCTCATCGGTCATCGACATCGACGCTACGATTGCATCGTATTTTCTCGCCAACAAAGCAGGGATAATTCCATCCCAATCTTGCTTTACAAGCTTGCATTCAACATCCATGCTTTTACAAAGTGCGTTCGCAATATCAATATCAAAGCCTTCGAGTGTGCCATCTTTGGTTGTTTTGCTAAAGGGAGGATATGCACCCTCAACGCCGATACGAACGATATCTTTAGCAAAAACTGTCGTGCTTGCCAATAATGCAATGCCAACTAGCATCGAGGTTATAAATGATGTTTTTTTCATTGTTCTCTCCTTAGTATTCTTTCGAAATGAATTGTTTAAATTGTTGCGACTTGGGGTTTGTAAAAACTTCTTGAGGCGGGCCATCCTCCACAATAATGCCCTCATCAAAAAATATAACGCGATTGGATACGTCACGCGCAAATGCCATCTCATGGGTAACGACCAACATTGTGCGACCTTGCTCTGCAAGATTACGAATAACATTGAGCACCTCTTCAACCAATTCAGGGTCTAGCGCAGAGGTGGGTTCATCAAAAAGCAAAATATCTGGCTCCATCGCCAAAGCTCTTGCGATAGCAACGCGTTGCATCTGTCCGCCGGATAACTGACCTGGATAATAGTATAGTCTATCCGTCATATTTACCTGAGATAAATACTTTGTCGCGCGCTCATTAGCTTCTTTCTTTGGGAGTTTGAGTGCTGTTTTGAGTGCAACAGTCACATTATCCAAAACAGTCATGTGTGACCACAGATTGAACTGCTGAAACACCATTGCCATGCGTGTGCGTAAACGGCGAACTTGTGTTTTATCACTGGCGATTGAATCACCCTTTCGATTTTTCGATACAGTGATTTTCTCACCGCCCAAACTAATGGTGCCACTTGTAGGTGTTTCTAAAAAGTTGATACAACGAAGAAAGGTACTTTTGCCCGAGCCACTTCGCCCCAGAATAGAAATTACATCTCCTTTTTTTGCGTGTAATGAAACACCTTTAATGACTTCGAGTGAGCCGAAGCTTTTATGGAGATTATCAATTTGAAGCACTAAATAGTTTACCTAATAGGTTTTGATAAACTGATTGTAGACTAGCAAACACAAAAAAACCCGATTAACATTCACCCAAGTATGGATTTGGGTTTTAGCTAATCGAGCTCTTTAAAACTAACCGCTATTTTAGTTTTATACATGAAACATATTGGCAACGACTGCCACCAACACCACAAACATTGTGCTAGTCACCAATGATCGTACGATTGGATTAACAACAGTACATACTTCTTCGCTATTTTCACTTGAATCTAATCCAAGGATAAAGCTCTTAATAAAACATTTCATAGGATGCTCCCCTTTATGTATTTATGAGTAACTTCTTTGTGCTTT
>CAZSXI010000089.1:1987-8282 GCA_964611045.1 uncultured Cocleimonas sp.
ATTTATCAAAGTTGTTATTTTTAAGGCTGTGTCTTACTTTTTGTCTTTTTTATTATCGTCAACTTTCTTTTTTGCTTTGGTTTTGGGTTTTTTCTTAGCGCGCTTTTTCGCTTTCTTTTTGATAGCCTTTTCTGCCTTCTCTTGCTCTTCTATACGATCAAGCTCAGCATCCATTTCTTCATCGGACAATTCTTCAAAATCATCATTATCATCGAAGAATGTTTCTTCTGGTTCTTCAGCATCGTCCTCTTCAGGAAGATATTCATCATCGTTAATATCATCTTCTAATGGATCATTGCCAAGTATGCTTCTTTCTTCATCACTTAAGCCATTATCAGTATCATCGCTTGATGACCCACCATCTTCTTCATAGGTATATAAATCATCTTCTGCCCAAAGATCGTCAGGTGGTAGATAGGCTGCACTCGTGGCTGCCGCTGCTTTCGCATCCTGAGCATCATCTTTTTCTTTATCCATTGCATCTTTAGCTTCGCCTGCTTCTTTAACGCGTACTTTAAAGAATTTGCTCGCAATAATGCCCACTTCAAACAAAATCCACATTGGGACTGCCAGCATGATTTGTGAAATCACATCAGGCGGGGTAAGTAACATACCTACAACAAACGCACCTACAATGACATAAGGGCGCTTTTTCTTTAGCTTTTCGGCTGTTGTCATACCTGTTGTAATTAGCAGGATAGTGGCGATAGGCATTTCAAACCCGAAACCAAATGCCAAAGACATCATTATTACAAAATCAAGATAGTATCCAATATCAGGCTGGACAACAGTCCCTGTAGGGGCAAAAGAAGGAATAATAGTAAACATCATTGGCAAAAGAATAAAATAGACAAACGCTATGCCAAGATAAAAGAGAAAAACACTAGAAGCGAGTAGCGGATACACCAGCCGTTTTTCATGTTTGTATAGACCTGGAGCAACAAACGACCAAAGTTGGTAAAGAAAGTAGGGCAGAGTAATTAAAAAAGCGACCATTAAGGTCAATTTCATTGGCACCAAAAAAGGTGCTATTGGCGTGATAGCAATGGTAGGGAGGTCGCCAAGTGGGACAGAAAGAATATCGTAAATATCTGACGAAAAAGGAAATAGAGGAATAAAAACTATCGCAATGGCAATCACTGTACGTAGTAAACGATCACGTAACTCAATTAAATGAGAGAGAAAACCTGTGGTTTCTGCTTTTTTAGTTTCGGACTTGCTCATTTTTTATCTAGCGATGCCTTTGTATCTGAAACGCTTGAATCTAACAAATCACTGGCTTCGGTAAACTCTTTAGAAACTTCAGATTTAGTGCTTTGCATCATGTCACGTAATTCGCTGATTTCATCTTTTTGTTTGTTCAGCATACTTTGTAGTTCTTCAGCACGAAATTCTTTTTCTATGTCTTCTCGGGTGCTAGAAACAAAAGCTTTCATCTTGCCAATGAACTTTCCTGCTTTTGCAGCAACTTCGGGCAAGCGCTCAGGACCTACAACCAGCAAGGCGATAATACCCACAACCAATAATTCTAGGAAGCCCGAGTCAAACATGATTTATGCTATTTTATGACTTTGTGCTGTCTTTTACTTTTGATACTACGTCGATAACATCGTCTTTAGCATCTGCAATTGCTTCTTTTGTAGCATTTTTTGCGTTCTTAGCTGTCGCTGCTTCATTCTCACTTGTCTTCATTGAGTCTTTGAAGTTTTTAACCGCACCACCTAAATCTCCACCCGCATTGCGTAAACGCTTAGTGCCGAAGATTACCACTACGATTACTAAGATGATTAATAAAGACCAAGGGCTAATACCACCTAAACCAAATCCGTATAACATTTTCTTATTTCTCCTACTTTTGTTTATTTCTACTGGCTTTTTCTACCAAGCCTGATGTCCCGAACCGACGTTCCAATTCTTTTAAAACATCGTCTGGGTGTAAATTCTGTTGTGCTAATAATACAAGGGTATGAAACCATAAGTCAGCAACTTCGTAGATTATTTTATCCCTGTTTTTACTTAGCCCTTCGCTATGCTCTGCATCTTTAGCCGCCATAACGACTTCTGTAGCTTCTTCACCTATCTTTTTAAGGATAGCGTCTAAGCCTTTATCGTACAGCGAAGCCACATAAGAACTACCCGCTTCAGCTGATTTACGCTCTTCTAATATTTTAGCAACTTCTGTTAATGTATTACTCATGCTATTTTCCGCTCTTATCAAAATATAAGGGCTTTAGACTCTCATTTCAATGCCTTGGTCAGACATATATTGTTTCGCTTCACCGACTGTATACTCATTAAAATGAAAAATACTTGCTGCAAGCACCGCATCAGCACCTGCTTTTAGCACGCCATCAGCAAGATGTTGAAGATTCCCGACACCGCCAGAAGCAATGACAGGAATATTTACGGCATCGACAATGGCTTTGGTAAGCGGGATATTAAAACCAGACTTTGTGCCGTCTTTATCCATGCTGGTGACTAATAATTCACCAGCGCCGTAGTTTGCCATTTTCTTTGCCCATTCTACCGCATCAATGCCCGTGTCATTTCTGCCTCCGTGCGTAAAAATAGACCAACGACTAGGCTCGCCTTCTTTACTGACTTTTTTAGCATCTATAGATACCACGATACATTGTGATCCGTAATATTCTGCGGCTTCTTTGACTAATTCTGGATTGTGAATCGCAGCCGTATTAATCGCGACTTTATCCGCACCCGCATTTAGCATGGTGCGAATATCTTCCACTTTGCGAATGCCACCACCAACGGTTAGCGGGATAAATACTTCGGAAGCTATTGCCTCAACCATATCAACGGTAGTTTTACGATTATCCGAGCTTGCGGTAATATCTAAAAAGGTAATTTCATCTGCGCCTTCGCGGTTGTAGCGCGCAGCCACTTCGACAGGATCGCCAGCATCGCGAATATCAACAAAGTTCACGCCTTTAACGACGCGACCGTTATCAACATCTAAACAAGGGATTATGCGTTTTGCGAGTGCCATTATCTAATTTCTTTCTTGTTACTTTCATTGAAAAGATACGTTATTTTTCCTTCTTTCCAGACCACTGCATATTGACCAAGCCGTTTTTTTCTCTCTAATGCGGCATTAACACTTTCATTTAATGAATTTAAAATATCTTTTGCTTGTTGTTGAGCTTTAATCATTAGCAATACCTTCCCGTAGTTCTTGGTAGCTTTGTTTATCTTGTATGGTTCTATTGTGAAGCTCTTGGATGAAAATAATTTTCTGTGATTCTCCTGCGTTTTCTATACATACTGTTGTATCACATAATGGGGAGTAAAGTTCAAGGAGGTTCTTTAAACTTCTTGGATAGCGTCTTAATATTGATTCTTTAGGTATATCATGCCCCCCATGCTTTACTCTTTCAGCAACGCGTTCGATTGATACTTGAACGCTAGGCAAGTATAAATAAATTAAATTCACTACCCAACCTTCCTTGCGAAGCTTTTTGATCAATCTAATATAGGTTTTCCCCGATAGTGTAGTTTCAAAGGCAAAACATTCTTGGCGTTTAATTGTTTCTTTTATTTCTTTTAAAAAAAGTCGGCTTGCTTTCATTTGTTCTGATTCAGGGTCTAAAGGAGACAGTCCCGATGCGATAAGATCTGCATTAATGAAGCGGTTACAAGTAGAGGTACGGGTTAAATATTTTAATGCAAAAGTAGTTTTACCTGCGCCATTTGGACCTGCAATTATGGTACAAATAAGTTCGCTCATAATTTATAAACTCTCCACACGATTTTCAACAAAGGCATGAGCTTCGGCCAAGTCAATAGCACCTTCGTAGATTGAGCGACCAAGAATCGTGCCTGTGATACCAGCATCTTCAACCTTACAAAGCTCAATAATATCATCCATATTGGTCACACCACCTGATGCAATTACGGGGATATTAATGCTTTCAGCCAGTTCAACCGTAGCTTTGATATTCACGCCTTTCATCATGCCATCACGTGCGATATCGGTGTAGACGATGGCTACAACGCCCGCTTCTTCAAACTGTTTTGCTAGGTCAATCGCAGAAACCGTAGAAACCTCTGCCCAACCATCTGTTGCTACCATGCCATTTTTAGCATCAATCCCTACAATTATATGCCCAGGGAATTGTGCGCATAAGTCTTTTACAAATTCAGGATCTTCAACGGCTTTTGTACCGATGATGCAATACGTTACGCCTGCATCCAAATAGGCTTGAACAGTTTTAGCATCACGAATACCACCACCGATCTGTATTGGCAAATCAGGGAATTTTTTAGCAATCGCTTCAACCGCAGAGTTGTTTACTGGCACACCATCAAAAGCACCATTGAGATCAACCAAGTGCAAACGCTTTGCACCCGCTTCAACCCAACGTGTAGCTGTATCGACAGGGCTATCAGAAAAAACCGTACTGTCTTCCATGCGCCCTTGGCGTAAGCGCACGCATTGTCCGTCTTTTAAGTCTATTGCAGGTAGTAATAACATTCGCTCTATCCTTTTTAGCTTGCGCCATCCCAGTTTGTAAAGTTCTTCAAAAGCTGTAGTCCATCATCAGCACTCTTTTCAGGATGCGATTGAATCGCAAAGACGTTATCTTTTGCGAGTGCAGAAGGATATTTAAGTCCAAATTCTGTCTCGCCTGCAATGAGGCTTTTATCTTCCGGCTCAACAAAATAACTATGTACAAAGTAAAAACGCGCGTTATCTTTAATGCCTTTCCAAAGTGGATGATTTTGAGTATGGCTGATTTGATTCCAGCCCATCTGTGGGATTTTTAGGCGATTGCCGTCGGAATCTGTCGCACCGATATGATCGGTAAAGTGCTGTACTGTGCCTTTATATAAACCGATGCAATCTACGCCACCGCCTTCAATGCTGTGCTCCATCAATACCTGCATTCCCATGCAAACACCAAGAAAAGGCTTTGTCGTTGAAACTTCTTTGATGACATCTATAAGCTCACGTTTATTAAGTTCGCTCATGCAGTCGCGCGCAGCACCTTGACCGGGAAATACGATGTGATCTGCTTTAATAATTTCTTCGGGGTTCGAGGTAATTACAACATTGTCTTTTGTGACGTGTTGCAAAGCTTTGTGCACAGAATGGAGATTTCCCATGCTGTAATCGATTACGGCAATCATTTTTTAACTTCTTATCTTAGTGGGCATACAAAGGGGATTACAAAGTGCCTTTCGTAGAAGGAATGGCATCAAGACATCTGTCATCGCGCTCAACAGCCATGCGCAAAGCACGACCAAAGGCTTTGAAAATAGTTTCAGCAATATGATGTGCATTACGCCCACGAATATTATCGAGGTGCAAACTCACCAATGCATGATTCACAAAGCCTTGGAAGAATTCATGGAATAAATCGGTATCAAAATTACCCAGCATAGCGCGCCTGTAATCTACGGTGTCTTCCAAATGAGGGCGACCAGAAAAATCAATAACAACACGTGATAAAGCTTCATCAAGCGGTACATAAGCATGACCATAACGACGAACGCCTTTTTTGTCGCCCATCGCTTTTGCAAAGGCCTGGCCTAACGTAATACCAATATCTTCAACCGTGTGGTGATCATCAATTTGATTATCACCATTAGCATCAATCTCAATATCAATCATGCCGTGCAAGGCAATTTGTTGCATCATATGCTCAAGAAAAGGCACTTCGGTTTTAAAGCGAGCCTTGCCTGTGCCATCGAGGTTAATAGTGGCAGTAATTTGAGTTTCTAAGGTATCACGTGTGATAGTGGCTGTACGATCAGTCATGGTTTTCAATTTTTCTATTAACGAGGGCGGATAATACCATATTGGGGCTTGATGTAACCTTAAGAATAAATTGAACCTTCGCTACTCTAATAGTAAATATTAGTAGTCTATGTGGTGAGTGTAGTGCTTATAGGACAATGCCAACGCATTCACATCAAACTTCAAAGATGCTTCTACACGTGATGATGCGTTATGAATTCTAAAATTAAAAACCCAGCCTTGATTAAAACCAATGGTCTTTGAATACTGGGTGTGGTTCTTATCTTTAATAAAATCTATATTTGTTGGCAAGGGCTGCTTCGTAGTATTTAAAGTTTCACTTAGATTAAAGGCTTGAATGATTACTTTATTATTTGTTGAAATTACTTTGTAAAAATCATATTTACCAACAATATACTTTATGAAATTTGAACACATTTCAGGGCTTTCTATTCTTTGAACCTCTTCTGTAAAGGCATTAAGTATTGGCCAATAAAATCGAGCAGGAACATCATCCAACTCTGACCATCTAGCGGTTTG